>NZ_JBWKWP010000018.1:0-117550 GCF_059422285.1 Curvibacter sp. GW821-FHT01G03 | reverse complement strand
GGGAATGACCAATGTGCTGGTCATCAATGACGAGGCCCACCACTGCTACCGCGAGAAGCCGGACGCAGAGCTGGATGCGCTGAAAGGTGATGAGAAGAAAGAAGCCGACGAGAACAACGAAGCCGCCCGCATGTGGATCACCGGCTTGGAGGCAGTCAACCGCAAGCTTGGCGTTGCCAAGGTGGTGGACCTGTCGGCCACGCCGTTTTTCCTGGCTGGTTCCGGCTACGTTGAAGGCACCTTGTTCCCATGGACCATGAGCGACTTCTCGCTGATGGACGCCATCGAGTGCGGCATCGTCAAGCTACCCCGTGTGCCCGTGGCTGACAACATCCCCGGTGGCGAGATGCCGAAGTTCCGCAATCTGTGGGAACACATCCGCACCCGCATGCCAAAGAAGGGGCGGGGTGCTGCGAAGTCGCTCGATCCGCTGAGCCTGCCGGTTGAGCTGCAAACGGCGCTTGAAGCCCTGTATGGTCATTACAAGAAGACCTTCGACTTGTGGCAAGCCGCTGGCATCAAGGTGCCGCCTTGTTTTATCGTGGTGTGCAACAACACGTCCACGTCCAAGCTGGTTTACGACTTCATCTCCGGCTTCAACCGCGAGAATGAAGATGGCAGTTCCACCCCAGTCCCTGGGCGGCTGGAACTGTTCCGCAACACCGACGAGTACGGCAATCCCTTCGGCCGCCCCCGCACGCTGCTAATCGACAGCGAGCAACTGGAGTCCGGCGACGCGCTGGACGACAGCTTCCGTGCAGCTGCAGGTCCTGAGATCGAACAGTTCAAGCAAGAAGTCTTCGAGCGTGGCGGCGCCTTGGCCGATGAACTTCGCTCAGGTAAGGACTTTGACGACGCACGGCTGCTGCGCGAAGTGATGAACACCGTGGGCAAGGCTGGTCGGTTGGGCGACTCGATTCGCTGCGTTGTCTCCGTGTCCATGCTGACCGAAGGCTGGGACGCCAACACTGTCACCCACGTGCTGGGCGTTCGTGCCTTTGGCACCCAGTTGCTGTGCGAGCAGGTGATTGGCCGTGCCCTGCGCCGCCAGTCATACGACCTGAACGAGGAAGGCCTGTTCAACGTCGAATACGCCGATGTGCTAGGCATCCCGTTTGATTTCACCGCCAAACCGGTGATCTCCAAGCCCCAGCCGCCGCGTGAGACGGTGCAGGTCCGAGCACAGCAAGACCGTGCCGCGTTAGAGATTCAGTTCCCCCGCGTGCAGGGCTACCGGGTCGAGTTGCCAGATGAGCGATTGACAGCGGAGTTCACTGCTGATTCAGTGCTGGTGCTCACGCCTGACTTGGTGGGCCCATCCATCACGCAGAATGCAGGCATCATCGGGGAGACGGTTGACCTCAGCCTGGATCACTTGGCTGACATGCGGCACTCCACCCTGCTGATGCACCTCACCAAGCGTCTGCTGATCAACCACTGGCGCGACCCGGGTGACGAACCCAAGCTGCACCTGTTCGGCCAGCTCAAGCGCATCACCAAGGAATGGCTGGACACCTGCCTAGATTGCAAGGGCGACACTTACCCGGCGCAGCTGATGTACCAGGAACTTGCCGACGAGGCCTGCAATCGCATCACCGCTGCCATCACCAAGGCCGAGCAAGGCAACAAGCGCCCCATCAAGGCGGTGCTGGACCCGTACAACGCTACGGGCACCACCCGATTCGTCAACTTCAACACCTCGAAGACCGAACGCTGGGAAACCAACGGACCGCCACCCAAGTGCCATGTGAACTGGGTGATTCTTGACAGCGATTGGGAGGCTGAGTTCTGCCGCGTGGCCGAACGCCACCCGCGCGTGGTGGCCTACGTCAAGAACCACAACCTGGGTCTTGAGGTGCCGTACCGCTACGGCTCCGAAACGCGAAAGTACCGGCCCGACTTCATTGTGCAGATCGACGACGGCCATGGCCCTGACGACCTGTTGAACCTCATCGTTGAGATCAAGGGCTACAGGGGCGAAGACGCCAAAGACAAGAAGCTGACCATGGACACCTACTGGGTTCCCGGCGTCAACAACCTGGGCGCCTACGGTCGCTGGGCCTTTGTCGAGTTCGTTGACGTGTACCAAATGCAGCATGACTTCGCCAAGAAGGTCGAAGCCGAATTCAACAAAATGATCGACGCCGTTGCCCCGGCCACCGAATCAGTACCCGAGGGCGCACTCTGATATGGCTACCAAGAAGAACACCCCACTGAGCGTTGAAACGCTCAAGCACGAAGACGCCACCCGCAAGAACATCCCCACGGCTGAATATCAATCGGTCATGAAGCAGGAGCAGCAAAAGCCTATTCCTGTCCGTTATCCACGTGAGCGCGAAGACCGCAACCGTGACTTGGACCCACAACTGGTTTGGCGCGGCAAGGATGAACAAGATTGGTCAGACTTGGTTGTGCATGCGCCGCCGCTCTACATTCAAGAGAAGGTGCACCCCAAGGTTTTGATTGATGACCTCAAACGTCAGACCGAACGTGCGCAAGGCACAAACGCCCCGCAAGTCGATATGTTTGCCGACTTCAACGGCCTGCCCAACGAGGACGCCAAGACCGAGTTCTATGCACATGACGCCCATTGGGCCAATCGCATGATCTTGGGTGATAGCCTGGCAGTGATGGCATCACTTGCTGAGCGTGAGGGCTTGCGCGGCAAGGTGCAGTGCATCTACTTTGACCCGCCTTACGGAATCAAATTCAACAGTAACTTCCAGTGGAGCACCACCAGTCGCGATGTGAGAGATGGCAATGCCGAGCACATCACGCGCGAGCCAGAACAGGTGAAGGCCTTTCGTGATACATGGCGGGATGGAATTCATTCGTACCTGACCTATCTGCGTGATCGACTGACTGTTGCGCGTGATCTATTGACTGACTCGGGATCTATATTTGTACAGATTGGTGATGAGAACGTTCACTTGGTCCGCTCTGTCCTAGAGGAGGTTTTTGGGTCTACGAACTTCGTTAGTCAAATTTCAGTTCAGACAACTACTGGATTTAAAACAAACTACATTGGAAACATTGCTGACTATGTCCTTTGGTTTGCCAAAGATAAATCCCGTGGGAAAGCGCACCCTCCACTTTTTCCGAAAAAGTTCGAGCTTGGTGAGGGCAATGCTAGGTGGTTGATGTTCAAGGATTTCACCTATCGCGGTGTTTCGGCAGCTGAGAAGAGGGGTGAAAGTTCGATTCCAGAAAATGTCTTGCCTTACAAGCCTGACAACATAATTTCTCAAGGGCGATCCAAAGAGCCCCAACCCTTTACTTTCAGAGGAAAGACTTACGACTCATGGAGTAAGAATTCTCACTGGAAAGCGTCACACCCTACGGGCATGAATCGTTTGGCGATGGCCTCGCGAATTCACGTAGCCGAGAATTCCATTCAGTACGTCCGCTTTCACACCGACTTTGCAGTTGGTGTTCATGGCAATGTCTGGACAGACACAGGATCAGGCAGCTTTACAGACGATAAGGTCTATGTCGTACAAACGAATACGAAAGTGATCGAGCGATGCATAGCGATGGCGACCGATCCCGGTGACCTTGTTCTTGATCCCACGTGTGGCAGCGGAACTACTGCATATGTTGCAGAGCAGTGGGGGCGTCGCTGGATCACTATCGACACATCCCGTGTCTCGCTAGCGTTGGCCAGAGCGCGAATTATGGGTGCGCGATATCCATACTATCTGTTGGCGGATAGTCGCGAAGGGCAACTGAAAGAGTCTGAAATCACGCGTACCGTTCCTTCTTCGCGTCCAACTCGTGGCAACGTTGCACAGGGATTTGTATACCAGCGAGTGCCGCACATCATGTTGGAAACAATCGCCAACAATGCGGAGATTGAAGTCATTTGGAATAAGTTCCAAACGCTGTTGGAACCGTTGCGCGAAAAGCTCAACACTGAACTTAAGAAGACCTGGAACGAGTGGGAAATTCCTGGCGAAGCGGATGAAAAATGGTCAATAGCAGCGAAGAAGTTGCATGGGGATTGGTGGGAACAGCGCAGACTTCGTCAGGTGGAGATCGATGCATCCATCGCCGCAAAGGCAGAGTTTGAGTACCTCTATGACAGTCCATATGAGGACAAGAAGAAGGTGCGGGTAGCTGGCCCATTTACCGTTGAAAGCCTATCGCCACACCGAGTACTTGGAGTAGATGAGAACGACGAACTGATCGATCCGAATGACCCAAAGGTGGCTGAACAACAAGCTGAGTACAACGCTGCTCGCGACTTCGTGCAAATCATTCTTGAGAATCTAAAGAACGCTGGGGTGCAACAGGCTCACAAGGAAGACAAAATTTTCTTTACGTCGCTGGTGCCTTGGCCTGGTGATTTGGTTTGTGGTGAAGGCATATACGAAGACAGCACAGGCGAGAAGCGTGCGGCCATCTTCATCGGACCAGAGTTCGGCACGGTGTCCCGCCCCGACTTGGTGTCCGCCGCACGCGAGGCTGGCGACGCAGGTTTCGATGTGTTGATCGCCTGTGCGTTCAACTACGACGCACATTCGTCAGAGTTCGAGAAGCTAGGCCGCATCCCGGTGCTGAAGGCACGTATGAACGCCGACTTGCACATGGCAGAAGACCTTAAGAACACCGGCAAGGGCAACCTGTTCGTGATCTTCGGCGAACCCGACATCGACATCCTCGACGCTGCCGAGGGCCAGGTTTGCGTCAAAGTCAACGGTGTGGACGTGTTCCACCCCAATACTGGCGAGGTGCGCAGTGACGGCGCCGACGGCATCGCCTGCTGGTTCATCGACACCGACTACAACGAGGAAAGCTTCTTTGTCCGCCATGCCTACTTCCTGGGTGCCAACGATCCCTACAAGGCGCTCAAGACCACGCTGAAGGCCGAGATCAACGAAGAGGCCTGGGCGACCTTGAACAGCGACACCTCACGCCCATTCGATAAACCAAAGTCTGGCCGCATTGCCGTGAAGGTGATCAATCACCTGGGTGATGAGGTGATGAAGGTGTTCAAAGTCTGAGACGCGCGATGGACCTGCACAACGTCAAGGTACGCCTACAAGAACATCTGAGTGACGGACTGGTCACGATTGTGGGGTCGGGCTTGTCGTGTGCCGAAGGGCTGCCGGGCATGGGCGAGTTGGCAGCGTACCTGCTTGCGCATGTCGGCGGTGGGTTGACTGGCGCTGACGCCACTGCCTGGGCATCAGCATCGGCGTTGTTCGCCACAAAAGGGCTTGAAGGGGCGCTACTTGCCGTGCCACCTACCCCCGCTGTTGAGTCAGCGATTGCGACCGCTACCGGAAAACTGATCGCAGAGCGTGAGCGTACTGTCGTGTCGGAGGTGTTTACGGGCACGCGAAAGCTTCGACTGACCCGACTGCTGCCGCACTTGGTCAAGCCCGCAGCCGGTCTGACCATCGTCACGACGAACTACGACCGTCTGGTGGAGATTGCGGCGGAGGAGGCAGATATTGGTGCCGACACGATGTTTGTGGGCCGCTTCGCGGGGCAACTTAACGAGCGCGAAAGCCAGTTGAGTTTCTGCCGCAAGGTCACAGTCAAACAGCGCCCAGCTGCTGCAACGTTTCACTATCGTCCTCGTGCCCTGATATGCAAGCCCCACGGCAGCTTGGATTGGTACGCGAGGGCTGGCCGCCCAGTTTTTTATCCCGGTGATTTGGTTGATGCTGTTCGATTGATCATCACGCCAGGTCACAACAAATTTCGCAATGGGTATGACAGTCCTTTTGATCATCACCGATCCAAAGCCAACGATGCGATTGATCGCGCAAGCAGATTCCTCGTGCTTGGTTACGGATTCAATGATGACCATCTGGAGACGCATCTGTCGCCTTGCATCAAAGGGGGTAAGCCCACGTTGATGCTGACTCGGTCGCTGTCCACTGTGGCGAGGCAGTTGGCGCTTATGCACGCGAATGTCATTGCCCTTGAATATGCCGAGGTGTCAGGCGTTGCTGGGACTACGGTCATCATTGAGCAAAAAGAGTTCTTCTTTCCGGGAGTCGGAATGTGGGACGTAGATTCATTCGTTACGGAGGTTCTTGAACCATGACTGCTATGACCGCAGCACTGCAATTCGTCGAGGCAGATTTGCTTGGCCGTGTTTCCTCTGTCGATACAAGCCGAGTGGCTGTCGATGTCTCGAATTCAGTGTTGCTGACCCGGATCGGCATCGGCAACCTGATCGCTATCAAGGGCAGCACTGAGCGCGAGTTCCTGATTGCCATCACCGAGCGGGTGACGCGGAGTCTGAGCGATGCTCTGCCAGACGAGTTGCCTGCCGATGGGGATGACTTGCCGCTGACCGCCGTTCCGACGGACACGGTACGTGGCGCGTTGATTGGCACCTTTCGGACTGTCGATGGCGAGAAGAAGAATACGTTCAAGCGGGGCGCGGATAGCTTTCCGCAGATTGATCGGGAATGCTACGTCGTGGAAGGGGCAAACCTCCAGCGATTCATGGGCATCCTCGGCGCTGACTACCCTCCCAATGAGCGATTGAAGCTGGGGGTGTTCGTCGCAGACAGGACTGCGGAAGCCATTGCCAGCGGCGACAAGTTCTTCCAAAGGCACGCCGCGATTTTGGGCAGCACGGGCTCCGGGAAAAGCTACGCGGTGGCATTGATTCTTGAGAGGGCGGCTCAGCTCAAGTACCCGAACATTCTGGTGTTCGACATGCACGGGGAGTATGCCCCGCTGGCCGATGAGAGCAAGGGCGGTTTCGCCACGCGGCTACGCATCGCTGGCCCAGGTGACCTGGCAGCACCTGCGGATGATGCGTTGTTTCTGCCCTATTGGCTGCTGAACCGTGACGAGATGCTGTCGATGATCCTCGACCGCAGCGACCAGAACGCCCCCAATCAGGCGTCGCGGTTCACCTCGCATGTGAGGGCGTTAAAGGAGAAGACGCTCAAAGCCGAAGGCAAGAATGACGTTGCCAAAACTTTTACCGTTGACTCCCCGATTCCATACGCGATCAGTGACCTGCTGGATATTTTGAATACTGACAACACTGCAAAGGGTGTCGGCAAGACTGGCCCAGTCAAAGGAGAGTGGGAAGACAAGCTAACGCGGTTCATTTCTCGAATGGAGGCCAAGCTCGAAGATCGGCGCTATGGTTTTATGTTTACGCCGCCTGCCGCTGCGAATACCTACGACTGGCTCGCCGCGCAGATTGCCAAGCTGCTCGGATCGAGCGGCGGCAAAGGCATCAAGATCATCGACTTCTCGGAAGTTCCATCGGATGTTCTTCCTGTGGTTACTGGCACGCTCGCGCGGTTGCTCTACGACGTGCAGTTCTGGATGGCCGCCGAAAAGCGCACGCCCGTCACATTGCTGTGCGACGAGGCCCACTTGTATCTACCGGTGCGCGACGATGCCGATGCTGTGCAGCGCCAGGCCCTTGGGGCCTTTGAGCGGATCGCAAAGGAAGGCCGCAAGTACGGGTTCTCATTGCTGGTGGTGAGCCAGCGTCCTTCAGATGTCAGTAGGACGATCCTGAGCCAGTGCAACAACTTCCTGTCCCTGCGTCTGACCAATGATGCGGATCAAGGGGTTATCAAACGTTTGATGCCCGACTCATTGGCAGGCCTGACCAGCGTGCTGCCGTTGCTCGACACCGGCGAGGCGCTGATGCTGGGGGATGCGGTCCTACTTCCATCGCGGATCAAGTTGGACCTTCCGACTGTCGCGCCAGATAGTGCTACGCGTGACTTCTGGAAGGACTGGGGTGCACAGGCGCCTGATGTGGCTGCACTTGCAAAGGCCGTCGAGGCCTTGCGCAGCCAAACAAGAAACACTGGCGCATAAGCGACCACAGACAGGGAGAAGACTACATGCTCGTCTACAGCAGCCGATTTCACCTCGAACCCAAAGATGGGCCCCAGCAAATCGTGGAGTGCGTTGCCCGCTGGATGGGCAAGCGCACGGGCGGCTATGTTGAAGGGCGGCAACTTGTAGCCGGTTTACGTCAGCGGTTGAGAGACGGTAGCATGGTGGTTTCGCGGGCGACCTATGGTCCGGAGAGCGACCCTGCGTACCCTTTGTTGTTCTGTGCGCAGCTATCGCACGGAGATAACGAGGTGGCTGGGCGTCGTTGGTTCACGGAGGTTGGACTGCGACAACTGGATGAGCACGGACCTGTTGAATGCACCATATTGTTGCGGACTGATGAAATCAGCGCCCGTGTAACAGCGCCTATTCAGGTCACTCGGCCTCGATTGGTGCAGACTTTGATGGAATCGTGTGAGCCTAGTGGCGACACTCCAGGGTTGCGGATCAAGCGGTTGGATGAATCTAGTGCAGCGGCATTTTTGGTGGAGGTCGAGCGCGAAGCGCGACAGTACCCCATTGTGGTTGTCAGTGCCAATCGTGATGGTGTATACGCTGTGCAGCCCGAGCGTCTGCGCACTTTGTTAGTGGGTATCGCCGAAGTTGTTGAAGTGCCAGCGGGGGTAGATACCTTCAAGATCGAAGAGGTATTGAGCAGCCGCTACGGCGCTTGGGGTGGTGCGATCAACGTGCTTTTTCAGGCGCGGACCAGCGACCGCGGTGTTTATTGCGATCGAACCCTGTACCGCCCCGCAGACTTGGCAGATTTGACGGCCGACGGAAAGAACCTCGATTCTGAGATTCTGGCGTCAGTTACTCACCGCACCAACCTGCCGTATTCGTGGAAGCATATTTCCTTGGATGTGGTCAGCCAGGCTGCGTTGCGCAGTCAACTCGCGGCGAGCATCCAAAAGGCCAAGAACAGCGATGAGGCCAATGAATACGCCGCATTGCTTGAGGAAGCCGACAAAGAGTTGCTTGCCAAAGACGGGGAAGTGGCAGCACTTCGCCAGGACCTTGAAGACAAAGCGTCACTGGCCCATCGTTTGCAGGCCGACATTGACGGCTTGAAGCACGCGCTGAACGGCCGCCAATCGTCGGGGGATGCAACTGAGGATGAGATTGCTGCCATCAAGCCACTGCGGGATGCTGTGGCCTCTCTGGTGAATGGAGAGCCAAGCTTGGAGCAATCGCTGACGATCATCAGTACGTTTTTCCCTGATCGCGTTGTCGTGCTGGATTCGGCCTATGAATCCGCTCAGGACTCCAAAGAGTTCATTTACGGCAAACGCGCTTTCGACCTGCTTTGGAGCTTTGTCAATGACTACTGGTCGGCTCTTGCTAGTGGGCAAGGCGACATGATCGGCAAGCGGGCCTTCGGGGCAAATGATTACGCCCAAAACGAGGGTCAGGCGTTGAGCAAACTTGGTAAGAGGAGACGGACATTCAACTACCGTGGCACTGACATTTCGATGGAGAAGCATCTCAAGATCGGCATCAAAGACAGCGTGGCCGAAACTCTGCGTGTCCATTTTGAGTGGATCGGCGCGGAAAAACGGCTGGTCATCGGCCACTGCGGCAAGCACCTTGATTTTTGATCGCGGGAGACAGCACGATGGACTTCCGCATTGCCGATACTTTTACTGACAGCCTCGCCAGACTCACCGGCGATGAGCAGAAAGCGGTGAAGACGACTGCGTTCGACTTGCAGTTGAACCCGGCTCACCCGAGCATGAGCTTGCACAAGATAGAGCAGTCGAAGGACAAGAATTTCTGGTCGGTCAGGGTCAGCAGCGACATTCGCGTGATCGTGCACAAGACAGCCACCAGTTTCCTGCTCTGCTATGTTGATCATCACGATAAGGCCTACAAGTGGGCAGAGCGCCGAAAGCTGGAAGTGCATCCCAAGACGGGTGCCGCTCAGTGGGTCGAGATTCGCGAACGCGTTGAAGAAGTCGTAGTTCGCACTGGCGAGGTGGCAGTGGCGCCTGATGGTGTCAAGGCCAAGGCACCGAAGCCGGTTGGCGTTCCAAAGGCAAAGAGCTTGTTGTTTGACAGGCGCACTGATGACGAACTGTTGAGCTATGGCGTTCCACCCGAATGGCTGGCTGATGTGCGCAAGGTGGATGAAGACAGTCTATTGGTGCTGGCTGACCATCTTCCTGCCGAGGCTGCCGAGGCCTTGCTAGAACTGGCAACGGGCGGAGCGCCGAAGCCAGTGGCGGCGATCCAACCGGGGGCCGATCCATTCAGCCACCCGGATGCACAGCGCCGATTCCGGGTCATGAAAGACGTGGAAGAACTGGAACGGGCGCTCGACTTCCCATGGGAGAAGTGGACCGTCTTTCTTCACCCGGCTCAGCGGCAATGGGTTGAGCGCGACTACACCGGGCCTGCCCGAATCTCCGGCTCGGCCGGTACTGGCAAGACCATCGTGGCATTGCACCGTGCCGTTCACTTGGCCCGACAGCATCAAGACAGCCGGGTGCTCCTGGCGACGTTTTCCGAGACCCTGGCCAGTGCCTTGGCTACCAAGCTGCAAAACCTGATCAGTAATCAACCGAGGTTGGCCGAGAGGCTGGAGGTTCAGTCCATGTCGGCCATTGGCGCTCGCTTGTATGCGGCGCATTGGGGAAAGCCGAAACTGGCCTCTCAGGCACAGATCGTTCGGGTCTTGCTTGACGCTGCAAAGGCTGATACCACCCTGAAGTTTGGCCAACGCTTCCTGCTTGGTGAGTGGAATGATCTTGTTGATGCTTGGCAGTTGAAGACGTGGGAGGCCTACAAGGATGTGAAGCGGCTTGGGCGCAAGACCCGGCTTTCGGAGTCCCAGCGCGTTGCTCTATGGGCTGTTTTCGAGCGAACGCAAGAAGCGTTGAAACAGGCCGGACTGATCACGCATGCGGAGATGTTCAGCCGCCTGGCAGGGAAAGCCGCGACGCTGCCACATCAGCCCTTCGACTTCGTGGTGGTTGATGAGGCGCAGGATGTGAGCATCGCTCAGCTGAAGTTTCTGGCAGCGGTCAGTACCAGCCGAGGGCAAGTTCGCCCGAACAGCTTGTTCTTTGCCGGTGACCTGGGGCAGCGAATCTTTCAACAGCCGTTTTCGTGGAAGTCGCTGGGTGTCGATATCCGGGGGCGGTCACGCACGCTGCACATCAACTACCGAACTTCGCATCAAATCCGGGCCCAAGCCGACCAATTGCTGGGACCGGATGTCACAGATGTGGATGGCAACAGCGAGGACCGTCGCGGCACGGTATCCGTCTTTAACGGACCTGCCCCTGACATTCGTTCGTTCAAGTCCGAGGTCGCGGAGTGCAAGGCGGTTACCGCATGGATTCTTGACCGGGCGAAAGATGGATTGGCTTCGCACGAGATAGGTATCTTCGTTCGCTCTGATGCCCAGATACCGCGGGCGGTGGCTGCCGTTACCGCTGCTGGTATTCCGTTCAACGTGTTGGACGAGCATGTGGAGACAGCCAACGGGCAAGCCAGTGTCTGCACCATGCACTTGGCAAAAGGGCTGGAGTTCCGCGCAGTGGTTGTGATGGCCTGCGACGACGAGGTGATCCCATTGCAGGAACGCGTCGAGGCAGTCACGGACGACGCTGACATTGAAGAGGTCTACAACACCGAGCGGCATTTGCTCTATGTAGCCTGCACTCGGGCTCGAGATCGGTTGATGGTGACCAGTGCCCTGCCCAGTTCGGAGTTTTTAGAAGATCTCCTACCCAAGTGACTTGTAGTTGGCTCAACCAGAGGGTGATTCAATGTGGGGCTCGCAAAACCACTCGCCTAAAGCCTAATCTCATACAACCGATCCTGAACCTCCTGCACATCAAAGGCATCGGCATCAAATGGCCGCCCAATCCATTCCGTCATCTCGAGATGCCCCGGATGCGCTGGATCGGCAATGGCTTGCAGGAATTCGGCGTAGCCTGGCGCCCCGCCAATGTCTTCAGGCGGGCATGCCCCCGCGCCGGCCAGGCACATGGGGAACTGCAACTTCAGGGCGGCGGGCAGGGTATCAACCCGCTCGATTTTGATCTTGTGGGCCCAGTGATCGCCAAAGTCGTAGACCCAGGTGAACGTGCTGCCACCGTCAAGCGCCTTGTTCAGGGTCACTTTGGATTCGTCGTCCATTGACTCGTCGGGCCAATCCGGGTCTGGCTCGCCATATCGGCCTTCCGCAAACTCAAACTCATGCAGGTGGCCGCCGCCCCAGCCCATGGCACGCAGCAGCACCCCATGCAGCTTGGGCAGGCGGATGCTGGCTGGTACCAACACGCGCCGCCAGACCTTGGGGCGCACGCCCTGCAATTCGACTTTGAGCTGCAGTACCTTGGCGTTTCGGGTGCTGACCCCGGCGGGCTTGGGCGAGGGGCTTTTCGATGAGGTGGCCATGGTCCACATTGTGACTAGGGCTTGCACGGATTCCATCGTCTGACCCTGGTCAGGCGCCGCTGATGGCGGTAGGCGGGGGCAACGCCGTGATGCGCTCGATCAGGTGCATCAAGACCGTTCCGGAAGATCTTGACGCATTGAATACTCGGTACCGCGGATCGCGCGAGGAAAATGCCAATATGAACCAACGCGTCTGGCAGAGGTCACTGGGTGCTTGAACCCCTGCCAGGCCTCAGAAAGATGAATACATGACCATCGTTCGAGGGGTGACTATCTTGGCCGCCCCGTGTTGTGGGGCGCGTTATGTGTTTCCCCGGTACGTTTCCATCAACTTTTCCGCGTTCGAGTATTGGACTGACGGGTGGCTGGAGCGCTCCTTGATGCCCAACGACCAAGGCCTGCGTCGCTGCAATTGTGGCCAGTATGTTTTGACGAAAAATTTGGTGGAAATCGAGACGGCCGAATCCAGTGACCTTCCACGCATGGATCATGTGCCTGACGAGCAATTGCCTGACTGCATTGCCCATGCCCAAGCTCAAGACCTGGAGGTGGCTGCAAGGCTGGGGTATTGGCACTTTCTCAATCATCCGTACAGGGACAGCTATCGCCAGCATCGTGATGCCGAGGAGGCGGCGACGAAGGCCGCCTGGCTGGCGGCCAACCCGGATCGCAGAATGTGGTGGGACAAGTTGAAGGGGCGAAAGGCGCCCAGTTACAGCAGGCCAGCAGGTAGCCCGTTCACCCAGCCCGCTTTTGAGCCCACGGCCGAGCAGCGCGAAAACATGGTGCGGCTGAGCGAACTTTTGTTGGAATGGGACGCCACCGCACCGCGGCCCAGGTACCCCTGGAGCTGGCCGAGTTGTACCGTGAGTTGGGGCGTTTTGATGAGGCCGAAAAGCTGCTCCAAACCCTTGGCGAAAGTTGGGACGGCATGACCAGCCAGCTGATCGCCACCTTGATCAAAGAGCGGCAATCGGCGCCTACGCGCTACATGATGTGATCAAGTGAGCGCTGCCAGGGCAGGCCTGATGCAGATGTGGCAAGCGAGGTTGTCAAAGCACACCCACTGCGCAGCAGGCGACGTTCCTGACGCGGCTGGATCGGGGGCGACAACTCGGGCAGAACGTCGGCTGGGACGTGGGCAGTGATTTCAACCCCTCCTGGTCAGAAGCCGGGCTGGCGGGTGATGAATGATGAAATCCGCAAAGACCGTGGTGGGCCCTTGGCAAATCATCATCGCCCAAGCCCCTCACACGCCTTGAGTGAGGCAGAACGCCAGAAACTGCTGCGCGTGGCCAACGAGCCGCGCTTTGCCAGACACATCCAACATTCCCGTTCGGGAAGGTTTTTTGTGATCTGGGTTGAGATGGCAATCGCCATTCCCGATCGGGAAATATCACTCGCACATAGCATGGTCCTGGACGATAATTTACCGAACGGGAAATTGATCAAGCCATGACATCCATCCAATCACCTCAGCAACTCGGCTCTGCACTTCGTGCCGCCCGCAAGCGGCTCGGGCTGACTCAGCCCCAGCTGGCGCTGGCAGCGGGGGTGGGGGTGCGCTTCATTGTTGACCTTGAGGCTGGCAAGCCCACCGTGCGGCTGGAAAACGTGTTGCGGGTCATTGATGCGCTGGGCGGAGAAGTCCACTTGAGCGGCTTGCCATCGGTTGCGGTTAACGATCAACGTGAGGGTGATGACCATGGCGCATGAGCTTGACGTCTGGCTGTTCGCCGAACGTGTCGGCACACTGGCTCTGATGGATGGCCGATTGAACTTCTGCTACACACCGGCTTGGCTTTCGCATCAAAACGCAGTCGCCTTGTCCGCCTCGCTGCCCCTGCAAGCAGGGCCGTTCGACGATCGTAAAACGCGCCCATTTTTTGCGGGTCTGCTGCCTGAAGGGCAGATGCGCCGACTGATTGCTCAGCAGTTCCAGGTGTCCGGCCAGAACGACTTTGCCTTGCTGGACCACATTGGCGGCGAGTGCGCCGGAGCCGTGACCTTTCTTGAGCCCGGGCAGGCCTTGCCTGCGGCGACGGGTAACGATGACGTTCAATGGCTGAGCGACGACGAAGTCATTGCCATCCTGGATGAATTACCTCGCCGCCCCATGCTGGCGGGCAAAGACGGGTTGCGACTTTCACTGGCTGGCGCCCAAGACAAGCTGCCGGTGGTTTTTGATGGTGCCCGTATCGGGCTGCCGATGGGCGGCGCGCCCAGCTCTCACATCCTGAAACCCGCCATTCACGCCGTTCAAGATAGCGTGATCAACGAGGGATTCTGCATGGCACTGGCTGAGGCCATGCAGCTCAAACCAGCGAAATCAAAAGTGCATCGGGTGCTGGATCGCTCGTTTCTGCTCGTTGAGCGCTACGACCGACTCATCGATGGCCAAGGGTACCGACAACGCCTTCATCAAGAGGATTTCTGCCAGGCACTGGGGGTGGTGCCAGAGATGAAGTACCAGAATGAGGGGGGCCCGGATCTGGCCCAGTGCTTTGATTTTGTTCGCCGCGCGACGCGGCCCAGTGCGCCGCAGATCCTGCGACTGCTCGACTGCGTGATTTTCAATGCGTTGATCGGCAATCATGATGCGCACGCCAAAAACTTCTCGCTGCTGTATTCAGGCAAGGCCCCTGTTCTGGCACCGTTCTACGACACACTTTCGACGGCGGTATATCCAACGCTGACGCCCAAGATGGCGATGAAGATCGGAGGCAAATACAAATTCAGCGAGATCCAGGCCAGGCATTGGGAGCGGTTCGCTGAAAGCGTCGGGCTTACCAAAGCGCTGGCCAGAAGGCGCATTTTGGAGTTGGCTAAGTCGCTGCCAGCCATGGCACGCAAGCTCCAGTCTGACTCTGGGCACGGTTTTGCCGGAAACGCCGTGGTTGAGCAAATCAATGTCTTGATTGAGCAGCGCTGCGCTTTGACGATTCGGCGGCTCACCCAACCGGACGATGGCAGTGCTGCACCTGACTGAATGCGGACGCGGGTTTGATTTCGCAAACGGCAATGGAGTCAGCAGCGGTTTCATAGCCCTATGGCCAACCCACCGGAGATCACGACGGCATCGAGCGTCCGCAGCTTTGGGGCTGTCAATCCCCGGTTTGGGCTCGCGCCGTGGCTTTCGCAACTTACCAAAATCTCGATATTGCGAGCTTTCAGTGCTCGTGGTGCGCTGGGTTCTGCCCCACCCGCGCCTCCCTCATCAACCCGCTCTCATCCGTCACCACCCCGATCACCTTGGCCAGCCGCCGGCCCACGTTGACGTAGGCGTGGCCCAGGCGGCTGTCGAAGTACAGCGAGTCGCCTCGGTTCAGGGGCAGGCATTGGCCGTCTTCAAAGTGCACTTCGATGGCGCCTGAGAGCACGTACACAAACTCTTCGCCGGGGTGGCGGGCAAAGTCTTGCGGGCCGGTGATGCGGCGGGCCTGCACGGTGCCCGGAGGGGCTTGTGGCGACCCCGATCTGACAATCAGGTGGCGGCGGCCCAGTTGTCTAGCTGCAGACCTGGCACTTTGGCAAATTCTCGGGTGTTGTTGGTGACCAGCAGGGCCTGCTGGCTCAGGGCGTGGGCGGCAATCATGGTGTCCAGCGCCCCAATGGGGGTGCCACGCCGTTCGAGGTCTGCACGCAGATCGCCGTAGGCCCACACCGCTGCGTCGTCAAACGGCAGGATGGAGAGTGGGGCCAAAAACATCTCCAACGCTTGGCGGTTGCGGGTCGAGCCGCTCTTGGCCACACCAAATGCCAGTTCGGCCGCGACCACGCTGCACAGTCCGACATCGCCCATGCGGTACTGCTGAAAACGCGCCAATACGGCAGGGGGCTTGGCGTTGATGATGTAGATACAGATGTTGGTGTCCAGCAGGATCATGGGCCAATCTCGTCCCGCTGCTGGGTTTCAGGCTGCTCCCGAACAAGTTCAAAGCCAGGCTCAAACGTGGCCAGCCCGGCTTGCAGGGTTTGCCAGGGGTCGTCTGCGGGCAGCAGCAGTACCCCGTTGCCAAAATGCTTCACCACGACTTCGGTGCCTGCGAAGCGGTATGCCTTGGGGAGCCGTACGGCTTGGCTGCGGCCAGATTGAAAGAGGCGTGCGGTGTCCATAAAGGGCTCCTTGATGGTAATGATCAATGGTAGGTACCTTCGGCGGCGTTGTCCAGCAGGATGCCGGCGGCCTCACTGCAGCGGGTGGAATCGCCTCCTGCGTCTCTCCAAAAGGGCTTCTGCCCCGAGTCGCCTGGGATTCAAAGCACCGTGGAGAGCGCCGAATGCCCCTCACTCCCCCCGCGCCTCCCTCATCAACCCACTCTCATCCGTCACCACCCCAATCACCTTGGCCAGTTGCCGGCTGACGCTGATGTAGGCGTGGCCCAGGCGGCTGTCGAAGTACAGCGAGTCGCCGCGGCCCAGGGGCAGGCATTGGCCGTCTTCAAAGTGCACTTCGATGGCGCCTGAGAGCACGTAGACAAACTCTTCGCCGGGGTGGCGGGCAAAGTCTTGCGGGCCGGTGATGCGGCGGGCGTGAACGGTGCCCAGGGTGGGGATCATCTTTTTGCCCACGGCCTGGGTGCCCAGAAACTCGTAGGCAAAGGCGGGGCCCTGGTAGACCACGCCCTGGCCGGCGCGGGTCAGCACGGGGCCTTGTTGCAAGGGGCTGGGGGGCGGGTGCTGGGTGTCTGAGAACATCGAGCCCATGTCCATCTGCAGGGCCTGGCCCAGGGCGGCAAAGTTGTCGTAGCCCAGGGCCAGTTGGCCGCGCTCGGCGCGCGAGATGGTGGTGATCGACACGCCCGATCGCTCTGCCACCTGGGCCAGCGTCCAGCCTTTTTGTTTGCGGGCCTGGCGCAGGCGTTGGCCAAAGGTGTCCCGGTCCAGGGCGTTTTGTTGTGCGGGGGCGGGCATGGTGGGTGGGCGTGGTTTGTGCGCTGATTCTGCCAGGGGCGGGTGGTGCGCGGTGGGTACCGTTGTGCCTTGTTTTGGGCTTGAAAATTTGCGTATATGCAAATTTATGCCTAGACTGGGCGCCATGACTACCCCCACTTCTTCATCGTCCTCAAGCCCTTCCTCCCCGGTGCATGCCGATTTTCTGGTGCTGGGGGCCGGCATTGCGGGCGCCTCGGTGGCGCATTGGCTGGCGCCGCATGGCAAGGTGATCGTGCTGGAGCGCGAAGACCAGCCCGGCTACCACTCCACCGGCCGCTCGGCGGCCTTGTTCATGGAGAGCTATGGCACGCCGCAGGTGCGGGCGCTCACCTTGGCCAGCCGGGTGTTTTTTGAGCAGCCGCCGGCCGCGTTTGGCGATCACCCCTTGCTCAGCCCGCGCGGCGTGCTGTTTGTGGCGGCCCCGGGGCAAGAGGCTGAGCTGGCGGCGCATTGGGCGGTGCTGCAGGCCATGGCGCCCAATGCGCGCCAGCTCAGCCCCGAGCAGGCCTGTGCCATGGTGCCCGCGCTGCGGCCCGAGCAGGTGGTGGGTGCGGTGTACGAGCCCGATGCCGCCGACATGGATGTGCACGCCATCCACCAGGGCTACCTGCGCAGCATGCGCCAGGCGGGCGGCCAGCTGGTGTGCAACGCCGAGGTGGATCAGCTGCAGCGTGTGGGTTCGGTGTGGCAGGTGCGCGCCAGTGGCGTGGTGTACCAGGCCCCGGTGGTGCTCAATGCCGCGGGCGCCTGGGCCGATGTGCTGGGGGCCCTGGCGGGGGCGCAGCCCCTGGGGCTGGAGCCGCGCCGGCGCTCAGCCTTTACCTTTGCGGCGCCTGCGGGTGCCCATGTGGCGGCCTGGCCGGCGGTGATCGGGGCCGGCGAAGACTGGTACATCAAGCCCGATGCCGGCATGTTGCTGGGCTCGCCCGCCAATGCCGACCCGGTGCCGCCGCAAGACGTGCAGCCCGAAGAGATGGACATTGCCCTGGCGCTGTACCGCATCGAAGAGGCCACCACCCTGAGCATCCGCCGCCCGGCGCGCACCTGGGCCGGGCTGCGCTCGTTTGTGGCCGATGGCGATCTGGTGGGCGGCTTTGATGCGCAGCTGCCGGGGTTCTTCTGGGTGGCGGCGCAGGGGGGCTATGGCATTCAAACCTCGGCAGCCATGGGCGAGGCCTGTGCGGCACTGGCGCGGGGCCTGCCCTTGCCCGAGCGGCTGGCCGGGTTTGGCTTGACGGCCGAGATGCTGTCACCGGCCCGGCTGCGGCCGGTCGGGGGCTGAGAGCAGGCGCTGGGGCCTGGCCTGAAATTTCTCCCCCGCTCATGTGCAACAAGTCCGCCCTGGGCGTTGCAGCGGTGGCTCTGCCTGGGCGATTTGTGATGAAATGCCAGCCAGTTACAAATAATCGATGTGCCAGGCTGGGCCCCTGATCAAGACGGGGGCAGGCCCAGGCCGCTGAGGGGTTCCCATGAAGTTTCTGATCGGTGTGGTGTGTGTGTCGGCCCTGTTGGCGGCCGGTGGCGTGCAGGCGCGGGGCGAGTCGGGCCAGGTGCGCCTGTGCCGTGATGCCAACACGCCGGTCGGGCCCGATGCGCGCGGCACGCTGGTGCTGGATGGTGTGATCCGCTTCACGACGGCCCGCACGCTCAAGGAAGAGCGTGAAAAACGCGATGAGATGCAGGTGGTCACCGAGATCATCGACCCCATCCGCCCCGGGCCCCAATGCTGGGTGCAGGATGCCTGGGTGGCCGAAAACCTGTCCAACGAGCCCTTGCCCAAGGCCGGCATGACCTGGCGGGCCTATGCCTTCGTGGATTACGACCGCCTGGTGGATGTACCGCCCAAGGTGATCGGCAACCTGGGCCGTGTCACCCGTGTGGGCTTCACGCCCAACCGGGGTTGGGACAACGGCCGGGTGGGGTTCAGCGTCACGGCGCTGGAAGACTTCAAGCCCATGCCCCGGGTCACCATGGCCCCGGTGGCGGTCGGCAAGCCCTGAGCGGGCTGCCGATCGATCGTTTCACGCGGTCACCTCACGCGGTCACTTCACGCGGGCGTTTCAAGCCGCGGGGATCTTCAGCAGGTCTTCGTCGGTTTCGTCGCCGCTCTTGATCCAGTACAGCACGCAGCGGTGCAGCGCCTCGCCTTGCAGCCACGACGGCAGGGGGTTCCAGTCGCCGTTCGGGTCGTGTTTGGCGGGGTCCCAGGGGGCATCCTGATAGCCGTCGTTGAGGGCGTAGTGCACCAGTGCGTGGCTGGCTTTTTCTGTGATCAGGCGGTGCAGGCCGTCGTAGGCGGCGCCCACCTCACTCACCGGGTCGTACAGCAAGGTATTGGGCATCTTGAGCATGTCATCGATTGACAGTGGCTGGCTCATGGTCGGGCTCCGGTCAGTTGGGGGGATGCGGTTGGGCGCGGGCCGGCCGGGGCTCAGCCCAGTTCGTAGATCTGGGCCAGCTTCTGGGCCAGGTCTTGCACACGCGCGGCCACCGGGCCTTCGCCCTCCAGGCCATC
The DNA here is from genome assembly GCF_059422285.1 of Curvibacter sp. GW821-FHT01G03. Lineage (NCBI taxonomy): Bacteria > Pseudomonadati > Pseudomonadota > Betaproteobacteria > Burkholderiales > Comamonadaceae > Curvibacter > Curvibacter sp. GW821-FHT01G03. Next base: position 97,857 of record NZ_JBWKWP010000018.1, on the reverse strand, counting down.
ACGTTCGAGCCGGCAGTGCTCGATCATCTGCAGCTTCAGGTAGGCGTCGCCCATCACGGCTTCGCTGCGCCCGCCCGGAAAGCTCAGGTTCAGCAGGCCGTGGCCTTCGCGCTGGGGGTCGTCCAGCGGGGTCACGACCACGCCGCTCAGCACATGGATGGCCATTTCGCGTTCTTGGGCCGGCTTGAACTGCAGCAATTGCTTGAGCGCGTAAACCATGCGCTGGCTGCGGGTGTCGGTCGGATCGGGAATGTGTTTCAAGGTCATCAGAGGTACGAGCGGTTAAAGGTGTTAATTGAACGGCTATCGGTCTCAAATTACCAGTCTTGCGTGACACTTGCCAGCCCGAACCGTCAAGAAGGCGACGAAATCTCGCCTGCGGCCACAGCGCCTGGTGCGCCAGCGGCTTGCGCTGCGCGCTGCGCCGCGGCCTGGGCGCCCAGGTAGCTGTGAAAGGCGGCCGCCAGCGGCGACAGGCGCTTGCCCTTCAGGTAGACCATGTACCAGTGCGCGTGCATCGGGAACCCGTTCACGTCCAGCACGGTCAGGGCCTCGTCCACCCGGTGTTCGCCCAGGGCGTGTTCCGACACCAGGGCCAGGCCCAGCCCGCCGGCCACGGCCTGCATGATGGCCTCGTTGCTGCCCAGCTCCAGCCGCACCTGGGGCTGAAAGCCCAGCCGGCTCAGGTGGGCGTCGCCGGCCAGGCGGGTGCCCGAGCCGGGCTCGCGCAAGATGAAGCGCTCGTGGGCCAGTTCGTTCAGTTCGATCCGTTTCACGCCAGCCAGCCGGTGCGAGGCCGGGGCAATCACCACCAGGGGGTTGGGCATGAACACCTGCTGTTCGATGTCCAGGTCGGTGGGCGGCATCGACATGATGCACAGGTCGTCCAGGTTGTCGCGCAGGCGCTGCAGCACGCCGTCCCGGTTCAGCACCTGCAGGGCGATGTCGATGTCGGGGTGGCGCTGGCAGAAGGCGCCCAGCATGCGCGGCACAAAGTACTTGGCGGTGCTCACCACCGACACGCGCAGGCGCCCGCGCTGCAGGCCTTTCATGGCGTCGATGCGCTGGGTCAGGCCGCTCCACTCATCCACCATGTTGCGCGCGCTGCGCGCCAGCTCTTCGCCGGCCTGGGTCAGAAACAGGCGTTTGCCCACCTGTTCGTACAAGGGCAGGCCCAGCGATTCGCTCAGCTCCTTGAGCTGCATCGACACCGTGGGCTGGGTCACATGGCAGGCCCGGGCGGCGGCGCTGATGCTGCCCTGCTCGGCCAGGGCCAAGAACAATTGAAGCTGCCGAAAGCTGACATGCATAGGGTTTTATCGATGGTTAATGGCCTTAAAACTGATTTTACTTAATGGGTTGGCTTTTCTAACATCGCTGCATTGAGGAGTCATTCATGCAAAACCTGTTGGATCCAGCCATTCTGTTTTTTGTCTTCGGGGTGATGGCCGGCCTGGTGCGCTCCAATCTGGAGATCCCGGCGGCGGTGTCGCGTTTTCTGTCGCTTTACCTGCTGATGGCCTTGGGCCTGAAGGGCGGCTTCGCGCTGGCCCACTCGGGCTTCAGTGGCGAGGTGCTGGCCAGCCTGCTCAGTGCCGTGCTGCTGGCCCTGGCCGTGCCGGCGCTCGGCTACCTGGTGTTGCGCCGCATCCTGAAGCCCTTTGATGCCCTGGCCGTGGCCAGCACCTATGGTTCGGTCAGCGCGGTGACCTTCATCACCGCCGTGGCCTACCTGGAGCGCAATGGCCTGCCCTATGGCGGCCACATGGCCGCCGCCATGGCCTTGATGGAGTCGCCGGCCATCGTGTTGGCCGTGCTGATGGCCAACCACCTGCGCCAAGGCCGCACCGCCGCCACGGTGCAGCTCAATGGGGGCGGCACTGCCAGCCTCAGCGCGGGGGGCTGGGGCGGCCAGGGTGGGGCACCGGGCCATCGCATCGGCCACCTGCTGCACGAGTCTTTCACCGATGGCGCCCAGTTGCTGTTGCTGGGGGCCATGGTGGTGGGCCTGGTGTCGGGCGATGCCGGCAAGTCCGCCATGCAACCTTTCTCGGGCGATCTGTTCAAGGGCATGCTGGCCTTCTTCATGCTCGACATGGGCTTGAACGCGGCGCGCCAACTGCCCCAGTTGCGCGGGCAATCGCCCTGGGTGCTGTTGTATGCCGTGCTGGGGCCGTTCACCCACGCCTTTCTGGGCCTGGGCCTGGCCTGGCTGGCCGGTTTGCCGGCGGGCGATGCCGGCCTGTTGATGGTGTTGGCGGGCAGCGCTTCGTACATCGCTGTGCCGGCCGTGCTGCGCTATGCCGTGCCCGAAGCCAATCAGGCGCTGTATTTCGGGTTGTCGCTGGGCCTGACCTTTCCGCTCAACGTGCTGCTGGGGGTGCCGTTCTACATGCAGGTGGCGCACGCGGTAATGGGCTGAGGGGGGCTGACGGGGGCTGACGGGGGCTGAGCTGTGCCAGCTTTGTCATGAAGCGGACACACAGGGTGGGTACGTTATCGGGGCTTTGCTTCATAAGGTCCCGCTTTGATCTCTGACGACGAACTCATCCGCCGCATCCATCAGGAAGCCCACGACAGCTACGACGAAGAGCTTGAACTCGAACTCGAAGACCGCGACATCGACCAGTACACCGGCGGCGCTGAGTCGGTGCAGACCAGCGAGTACCGCGAGTTGCGCCGGCTGTACTTTCGCGAGCTGTTCCGCCTGCAGGCCGAACTGGTCAAGCTGCAGGACTGGGTGGTGGCCAGCGGCCACAAGGTGGTGATCGTGTTCGAGGGGCGCGACGCCGCCGGCAAGGGCGGCGTGATCAAGCGCATCACCCAGCGCCTGAACCCGCGCGTGTGCCGAGTGGCGGCCCTGCCGGCCCCCAACGACCGCGAGCGCACCCAGTGGTACTTTCAGCGCTACACGGCCCACCTGCCGGCCGCGGGCGAGATGGTGCTGTTTGACCGCAGCTGGTACAACCGCGCCGGGGTGGAGCGCGTGATGGGCTTCTGCAATGACGACCAGTACGAAGAGTTCTTCCGCTCGGCGCCCGAGTTCGAACGCATGCTGGTGCGCTCGGGCATTCAGCTGATCAAGTACTGGTTCTCGATCTCGGACGACGAGCAGCGCCTGCGCTTTCTGGGCCGCATCCACGACCCGCTCAAGCAATGGAAGCTCAGCCCCATGGACCTGGAGTCGCGCCGCCGCTGGGAGGACTACACCAAGGCCAAAGAGACCATGCTGGAGCGCACCCACATCCCCGAAGCGCCCTGGTGGATCGTGCAGGCCGACGACAAAAAGAAGGCCCGCCTCAATTGCATCAGCCACCTGCTGAGCCAGATGCCCTACGAAGAGGTGCAGCACCCCACCATCGAGCTGCCCCAGCGCCAGCGCCACGAAGACTACCTGCGCAACCCCGTGCCTGCCGACATGATCGTGCCCCAGGTGTACTGAGCCATGGCATGGGCAGCACGGGCCAGGGCCTGCCGCCGGTGGGGCGCCCCATGAAGCCGCCCCACAGCGCCTCGCGCAACGGCCTGATCTGCGGCTACCGCTTTGAGGCTGGTGCCCGTGGGCAAGAGCTGGGTTTGGACGAGGCCCTGGAATGGCTGGCCGCGCCCGGCCCGCGTGCCCCGGGCGAATTTGTCTGGCTGCATTTCAAGCTCAGCGATGCGGCGGCCGAGACCTGGATCCGCAAGCACCTGCCGGTGGTGCCCGAATTCTTTGAGGCCCTGCACGAGGGCTCGCGCTCCACCCGCATCGAAGACGCCGACGACACCCTGGTGGCGGTGGTCAACGATGTGGCCTACGAGTTTTCTTTCGACCCCTCCGACATCGAGACCCTGTGGGTGCACGTGGGCCCGCACCTGGCCGTGACCGCGCGCCTGCACCCGTTGCGCACCATCGACGTGTTGCGCCAGTCGGTGCGTGATGGCCATGTGTTCGGCTCGTCGGTGGCCTTCTTGAACCGCCTCATGCACGACCAGGGCGATGTGCTGCTGCGCATCGTGCGCCAGGCCACCCTGCAGGTGGACCATGTGGAAGACCAGTTGCTGCTGGGTCGCCTGCAACGCAAGCGGGCCGAGCTGGGCCAGCTGCGTCGCGTGCTGGTGCGACTGCAGCGGCTGCTGGCGCCCGAGCCAGGGGCCTTGTTTCGCCTGCTGCGCCGCCCACCGCCCTGGATCACGCCCGAAGACCTGGAGGAACTGCGCCAGGCCACCGAAGAGTTCTCGCTGGTGATCCGCGACGCGGCCGAGCTGCAAGAGCGCATCCGCCTGCTGCAGGAAGAGATCGAGGCCCAGGTGGGCGAGCAGACCAACCGCAGCGTGTTCACCCTGACCATGGTCACCGTGCTGGCCCTGCCCATCAACCTGGTGGCCGGCTTGCTGGGCATGAATGTGGGCGGCATTCCGTTGGCCGACCATCCCCATGGCTTTGCGGTGATCGTGGGCATCGTGATCACCTTCACGGTGCTGGCCGGGGCCTGGGCCATCCGGCGCCGCGACGACTGATCTCGAGCCCGGGTGCCGGGTGGCAGCCCCTGGCGCTTGCGTCAAAATGGCGGCCGGCCCGCCGTCCGGTGGTGGGCATTGCCACCAGGGGACCTTCATGAGCCAAGCATCCGATCAGCCGCAGGGCCGCGCCACCCGCCTGTCTGAGCCCGATTCAGATTCACCCAGCAGCCCCTCGCGGCGGCGCCTGTTGCAGGCCGGGGCGGGTGCCGCCGCCGCCGGCGGCCTGGCCGCCAGCCAGGCGCAGGCGGCTGGTCAGCCCGCTGCCGCTCCACGGCCGCCAGCGCGCTCGTTGCAGCAGCAGTTGCAGCGCCACATCCAGCACGTGGTGGTCATCTACCTGGAAAACCGCAGCTTCAACAACCTGTTTGCCGACTTCCCGGGCACGCTGGAGCCCTTGTCCAGCCTGCCCGCCGAGCGGGTGCTGCAGCGTGACCGCAATGGCCAGCCCCTGCCCAGCCTGCCCAAGGTGTGGGGCGGCATGGTGCCGCGCAGCCAGAGCCTGGGCGGCAAGACCTACATGATCGACGAGAGCAAGATCAGCGGGCTGCCCAATGCGCCCTACGTGCTCAAGGATGCCGAAGGGCAGCCCCTGCCCGAGTCGGTGATCACCCGCGATCTGTGCCACCTGTTCTATCAGAACCAGATGCAGATCCATGGCGGCAAGAACGACGAGTTCGTGGCCTGGTCCGATGCGGGCGGGCTGGTGATGGGGTACTACGGTGCCTCACGCCAGCAACTGGGCTTGTGGAAGCTGGCCCAGCAGTACACCTTGTGCGATCGCTTTTTCATGGCGGCCTTTGGGGGCTCGTACCTGAACCACCAGTTTTTGGTGTCGGGGCGCACGCCCGAGTACTTCAATGCCGCCAACACTGCGGCACGCAGCCGCATCGCCGTGACCGAGGGCGGCCCCACCGGCGCCCGCCTGGCCCTGGCGCCCGACAGCCCGGCCTCGGCCCTGGACGGCAAGCCCAAGTACGTGAACGACGGCGCCATCACCCCCGACGGCTATGCCGTCAACACCATGGCGCCGCCGTTCCAGCCCAGTTACATCAAGCCGGCCCCGGGCGGCGACCCGGCCCTGGCCGACCCCGACGACGCGCGCACCCTGCCGCCCCAGACCTACGACACCATCGGCGACCTGCTGTCGCGCAAGGGCGTGAGCTGGGCCTGGTACGGCGGCGCTTGGCAAGCCGCCGTGGACCACAAGGGCGGGGGCGAGCGGCCCAACTTCCAGTACCACCACCAGCCCCTCAATTACTTCAAGCAGTTCGGCCCGGGCACGGCCGAGCGCGTGCTGCACCTGCGCGATGGCGGCACCGGTGACAGCCCCATCTCCAACCACTTTCTGGCCGATGTGGTGGCCGGCCGCTTGCCTGCGGTCACCTTCTACAAGCCGCAGGGCAATCTGAACCTGCATGCCGGGTATTCGGACGTGGAGTCGGGCGACCAGCACGTGGCCAATGTGATCGAGCACCTGAAAAAGAGCCCGCATTGGCCCCACATGCTGGTGGTGGTGACCTTTGACGAAAACGGCGGCTGGTGGGACCCGGTGGCCCCGCCGCCCGGCGACCGCTGGGGCCCGGGCTCGCGCGTGCCGGCCCTGCTGGTGTCGCCGCATGTCAAAAAGGGCCATGTGGACCACACCTTCTACGACACCACCTCGATCCTGCGCTTCATCACCCGGCTGCACGGGCTGCCGCTGCTGGAGGGCCTGGCGGCCCGCGATGCGGCCTTCCGCGCCCGGGGCGAGCGCCCGCCGGGGGACCTGAGCGCGGCCTTCAGCTTTGCCTGAAACGACACGGCCCGCCAAGGCGGGCCGTTGTGAGGCGGGGGATCCAGCGTGCTGGATCAGGCTCTGTCGATCATTCGGGTTCGATCTTCGCGTCGCGCACCACCTTGGCCCAGCGCGGGGCCTCGGCCTTGATCAGGGCGGCAAAGGCTTCTGGCGTGCCACCGCCCACTTCGTTGCCCTGGCTGGTGATCTTCTGGCGCAGGTCGGCGTCTTGCAGGGCCTTGTTGCCCACGGCATTGAGCTGCTTGACCAGATCGGCCGGCATGCCCTTGGGGCCCACCAGGCCTTGCCAGTTGAGCACTTCGACGGCCGCAAAGCCTTGCTCGGTCATGGTCGGCAGATCGGGCAGCAGGGTGGAGCGGGTCTTGCTGGTGATGCCCAGGGCGCGCATCTTGCCGGCCTTGATCGAGGGCATGGCGGCGTACATCTGCTCGAACATGAAGTCGACCTGACCGCCCATGAGGTCGGTGGCCGCGGCCGAGCCGCTCTTGTAGGGCGCGTGGATCATGTCCACCCCCACGGCGTGCTCGAACAGCGAGCCGCTCAGGTGGTGCGAGCCCCCGATGCCGCCCGAGGCGTAGATGATCTTGCCCGGGTTGGCCTTGGCGGCCGCCACCAGGTCTTTCAGGGTTTTGTAGGGCGAATCGTTGCGCACCATCAGGATCAGCGGGCCCTTCTCGATCAGCAGGATGGGCGTGATGTCGTTGAAGGGGTCGAAGTTGAGCTTCTTGAACAGCGCGTGGTTCACCGACAGCGGGGCCAGGTTGCCCATGCCCAGGGTGTAGCCATCGGGCTTGCCGCGGGCAATCGCCTCGGTGCCGATGTTGCCGCCGGCGCCGGCCTTGTTGTCGATGATGATGGGCTGGCCCAGCAGGCTGCTCATGACCTTGGCGACCTGGCGCGAGCGGATGTCGGCGTTGCCGCCGGCGGCGTAGGGGCAGATCCAGGTGATGGCTTTGCTGGGGTATTTGTCGTCGGCCAAGGCCAGATGGCTCAGGCCGGGCAGGCTGGCGGCGCCAGCGAGTTGGAGCAGGGTGCGGCGTTTCATGCTTGTCTTCCTTTGTCTGTCTCGTTGTTCGAGCCCCTGACAGGGTCGGGGCACTTGGATGGCGTGACTCTAGCGTGCGCAGGCTTTCAGTCTGCTTTCAGTGCGGTCAGGGTTTGCACCAGATGCCCGACAATCCATGCTTTTACCGGGGCCCGAAGAGCCCCGTCAAGGAGGCCTGCCCGATGAAGCTGTTGCGTTGCTGGCTGTGCCTGCTGCTCGGATGCGCCTGGCTGGCGCCCGCATCGACACCGGCATGGGCTGCCGAGCGATCAGGCGAGCGGGTGGCGCTGATCGTGGCCGGGCTGGAGAAACAGATCTACCTGCCGGTGCGGCTGGCAGCCCACCTGGGCTATTTCCGCGAGCAGGGGCTGGAGGTGGATCTGCTGACCGAGCCCTCGGGCGCCAATGCCGAAGACGTGCTGTTGGTGGGCGGCGCACAAGGGGTGGTCGGGGCGTACCACCACACGCTGGACCTGCAATCGCGTGGCAAGGCCGTGCAGTCGGTGGTTCTGTTCACGCTGGCCCCAGGTGAGGTGGAACTGGTGGCCACCCGCCTGGCCGGGGTGATCAACAGCCCAGCCGACTGGAAAGGCCGGCGCCTGGGGGTGACCGGCCTGAGCTCGGCCACGCATCTGCTCACCCACGCCCTGGCCCAGCGCCATGGGCTGAAGCCCCAGGACTACACCGTGTTGCCCGTGGGCAGCGGGGCCGCATTTGCGGCGGCCCTGCGGCAGGGCCGCATCGATGCCGGCATGAGCACCGAGCCCGTGGCCAGCAGCCTGATCCAGAGTGGCGACGCCCGCCTGCTGGTCGACCTGCGCAGCCCCGAGGCGGCCCAGAAGGCGCTGGGCCAGAGCTACCCGTTTGCCTCGCTGTACATGCAGACGGCCTGGGTGAACAGCCACCCCGGTGAGGTGCAGCGCCTGGTCACGGCGCTGGTGCGGGCGCTGCGCTTCATCCAGCAGCGCCCCCCGGCCGAGGTGGCGGCGGCACTGGGCCTGGCGGGTGACGATGCCGCGATCTACATCAAGGCCTTGAGCGAAAGCCGGGCCATGTTCTCGGCCGATGGGCTGATGCCCGAGGGCGGGCCGCAGCAGGTGCTGCGCCTGGCCGCGCAGGTCAACCGCGCCCAACGCGAACGGCGGCTGGACCTGGGGCGCACCTTCACCAACACCTTTGTTCAGCAGGCCAACACCAGCCTGGGGCCGCTGGCTTTGCCCTGAACTCAGCCTGTGGGCCCGGCTGTCTTGACGGTGCGGCCGGCAAACGCCACCGTGACGCGCAGGCCCTGCCCCTGCGGGCCATCGCCCAATTGCACACGGGCGCCGTGGGCCTGGGCGATTTCGCGCACGATGGCCAGCCCCAGGCCGCAGCCGTCCGAGTGCTGGTTGTCCAATCTGAAGAAGCGTTCGAACACCTGTTCGCGCTGCCCGGGCGGAATGCCCGGGCCGTTGTCCTCGACCTCCAGCAGCACCTGCTCTGCCGTGCGGCGCAGGCGCAGGGTGACGGCGCCGCCGGGTGGGGTGTAGCGCAGGGCGTTGTCGATCAGGTTGGCGCACAGCTCGTGCAGCAGGCGGGCCGAGCCTGTGACCTGAAAGCGCTCACCCACCGGCCCCACATCGCCCTCGGCCTCGAAGCCCAGGTCAATGTCGCGTTGTGCGGCCAGCAAGGCCAGTTGCTCCAGCACCTCACGGGCGGTCTGGCCCAGGTCGACCGGGCCCTGTTCGTCGGTGCGGCCCCGGCCGGCCTCGGCCACCGAGAAGGTGAGCAACTGTTGCACCAGGCGCATGCCGTGCTGCAGGGTGGTCTGGGCGGCTTGCAGGGCCTCCTGGCGTGCTGCTTCGTCGCCTTGCCTCAGGGCAAACACCAGTTGGGTGTTCAGTACGGTCAAGGGGGTGCGCAGCTGGTGGGCGGCATCCGCAATGAAGCGGCTGTGGGCCGACATGTGGTGGTCCAGCCGGGTGGCGTAGTCGTTCATGGCGTCGGCCAGCGGTGCCAGCTCGGTGGGCAGGTGGCGCGAGGGCAGGGGTTCCAGCGCGCCGGGCTGGCGCGCCAGCACCTGATCCCGCAGGCCGGTGACGGGCCGCAAGCCCCGGCGCAGCCCCAGCCCCAGCAACAAGGCCACCCCGGTCAACAGGCCCAACTGGCGCCACAGCGCTGTGCGCCAGATTTCGCCGGCCAAGGCATCGCGCCCGACCAGGGTCTGGGCCACCTCGATCAGCAGCGTGGTCTGGGCAGGCGCACTGAGCACCGGCTGACTGAAGGCCACGGCATGCACGGCCTGCTGGTTTTGCCAGGCATCGAAGTACACGGCCTCATCGGGGGCAGGGGGGTGTGGGGGCGGCGGCAGTTCGGGGTAGCCCAGCAGCAGTTCGCCGCCGGCGCGTGTGATGCGGTAATACACCCGGTCGGCGTGGGGCGAGGCAAACAGCTCCAGTGCGGCGGGTGGCAGCACCACGCTGGGCTGGCCGTCCTGGATCTCGATCTGCTGCCCGATCATGCGGGCGGCGCCCAGCAGCATGCGTTGCTGCACCAGGGTGGCGGTGTGGCGTGCATCGCGGTAGGTGATCCACAGGTCCAGCGCGGCCAGCAGGGCCAGGGGCAGCAGCAGCCAGCCCATCAACTGGCGCAGCAGGCTGGAGCGGCGGGGCAGATCGGTGGCGGGCATGGGCAGCCTCAAGGGGCCTGGGACTTCAGCAGGTAGCCCAGACCCCGCAGGGTGATGATGGCCACATCGCTGCCCTGCAGCTTTTTGCGCACCCGGTGCACATAGATTTCCACCGCGTCGGGCGAGACGTTGTCGTCCAGGGTGAACAGGGCCTCGCTCAGGGCCTGTTTGCTCACGGTCTGCCCTTGTTTGAGCAACAGCGCCTCCAGCAGGGCGTGCTCTCGCGGGGTGAGCGGCAGCGGCGCGGCGGCCGTGCCCTCGCCCAGGCTGAACAGGCGCGTGTTGCTGTCGTAGCCCAGTGCGCCGCAGCGCAGCACGGGGTTTTTGTGGTTGGCGTGGCGGCGCAGCAGCACGCGGATGCGGGCCTCCAGCTCGGCCACCTCGAAAGGCTTGCCCATGTAGTCGTCGGCACCGCTGTCCAGCCCGGCCACGCGCCCGGCCAGGGTGTCGCGGGCACTCAGGATCAGCACCGGCACGTTGTTGTCGCGGGCGCGCAGCCGGCGCAGCACCTCGTCGCCCGCGAGGCCGGGCAGCTCCAGGTCCAGGATCACCAGGTCGTAGCGCTCGCTGAGCAGGCGGGCGTGGGCGTCGGCGCCGTCGTAGGCACATTCGATCACGTAGCGGTCTTTTTGCAGGGTGCGGGCCAGCCACTCTGACAGGGTGCGGTTGTCTTCGACCAGCAGGATGCGCATGGGCAGAGGCGTGAGGGGTGGGTGGGGTGGGGCGGGTCAGTGCAAGCCGCCGGGCGTGGGCGGCACGGCTTCCGGGCGCCATCCTAACGCCAGCGGGCGGCCGACTGGCCCGGCGCTGCATCGGGGCCCCCGCGACTTCTGGAACAATCGGGCCCATGCAACTGCAGGATATTCTTTTTTCACAAGGCTTCGGCACGCGCCGCGTCTGCGCGGGCCTGGTTCAACAGGGCCTGGTCGAGGTCTTCGAGTCGGCGTCTTCCGACACCGCGGTGACGGTCACCGAATCGGCCCGCGACTTCGTGCCCGAGGGCCTGCGCTTCAATGTCCAGGGCGTGCCCTGGGCCTACCACGAGAAGGCCTACGTGATGCTGCACAAGCCGGCGGGGACCGAGTGCTCGCAAAAGCCCTCGGCCTGGCCCAGCATCTACACCCTGCTGCCCGCGGCCCTGCGCCAGCGCCCCAGCAAGAGCGCCGTGCAGGGTGTGCAGGCCGTGGGCCGGCTGGACCAGGACACCACGGGCCTGTTGCTGCTGAGCGACGACGGCCAGTTCATCCACCGCATGAGCTCGCCCAAAAAGCATGTGCCCAAGGTGTACGAGGTGGTGACCAAGCACCCGATCGATGACAGCCAGGTGCAGCGCCTGCTGGCCGGCGTGGTGTTGGACGACGACCCCAAGCCCGTGCGTGCCGCCGCCTGCGAGGCCCCCAGCCCGTTGCACCTTCGCCTGACCCTGCTGGAGGGCAAGTACCACCAGGTCAAGCGCATGGTGGCTGCCGTGGGCAACCGGGTGGAAGGCCTGCACCGCTCGCGCATCGGCGGCCTGGCGCTGCCCGAAGACCTGGCACCGGGCCAATGGCGCTTTCTGAGCCCGGCCGACCTTGAACTGCTCAAGGCCTGAGCGAATCGCTTACCTGTGTGTGTCGATGTAACAGGCCTCAGCCGAGCCCCGGCTACACTGGCGGCCTGATCTGAAAGTGGATGTTTGTGAAGTCGTTTGCCCGCCGCCGTGTCTCCAGCTTTTCGCATGCCAGTGGGCATGCCTTGATTGCCGCTTCGTTGCTTTTGGGGGCCGCCACGGCACCCGCCTGGGCCCAGGCGCCAGCCGGTACCGCCGGCGAGGCGTCCAACCCTGTCGCTGCCAGCCCTGAGGCGACCAAGCCGCCGGTGACTGAAAGCGTCAAGCCCAAGGCCAAGCCGGCAGCCAAGCCCAGTGCCACCCACGGCAGCAAGCCTGCCGCCAAGGCACAGGCCGACGCAAAAGCCGACCCCAAGCGACCCGCCAAGGCGGAGGCGGCGGTTGCCGCCGCGGCCACCGCAGGCGCTGCCACTGCTGCAACGGCGGCATCCGGCACCCCGGCGAGCACGGCCGCACCAGTTGCCGGTGCTGCTGCGGCAGCGGCCTCCAGCAACGGTGGCCTGACCCACCCGATCTTTGTGCTGAACTCGCTGGACGCCACCATCAGCGTGATCGACCCGCAGACCTGGACCGAAACCAAGCGCATCCCCACCGGCAAAGAGCCCCATCACCTGTACCTGACGCCCGACGAGAAGTCGCTGATCGTGGCCAATGCGCTGGGTGATTCGCTGACCTTTCTGGACCCCCGCACGGCCGAGGTGCAGCGCACGGTGCGCGGCATCATCGACCCCTATCAGCTGCGCTTCTCGCCCGACATGAAGTGGATGGTGACGGCCGGCAACCGCCTGAACCACGTCGACATCTACCGCTGGGACGGCAAGGACGTGACGCTGTCCAAGCGCATCTCCACCGGCAAGACCCCCAGCCACCTTTGGATCGACAGCACCAGCAGCATCGTCTACTCGACCATGCAAGACAGTGACGAACTGGTGGCCATCGACCTGAACACCCAGACCTTGAAATGGCGCGTCAAGACCGGCTCGTTGCCGGCCGATGTGTATGGCAGCCCCGACGACAAGACCTTGTTCATCGGCCTGACCGGTGGCGAGGGGGTGGAGGTGTACGACGTCAGCGGGGGCAAGGAAGCCCGCCTGGTCAAGACCATCCCCACCGGCAAGGGGGCCCACGCCTTCCGTGGCGCGGGTGACCGCCGCCACATCTACGTGAGCAACCGGGTGGCCAACACCCTGAGCAAGATCGACATGCAGACCCAGTCCGTGGTGGCCCAGCTGCCGGGCCCCACCGGGCCGGACTGCATGGACGTGTCGGCCGATGGCCGGCTGATCCTGCTCAGTTCGCGCTGGGGTCGCAAGATGACGGTGATCGACACCGAAACCCGCAAGGTGCTGCGCCAGGTCAGCGTGGGCAAGTCTCCGCATGGGGTCTGGACCCTTGATCACGCGCCGCGCTGACCCGGCCCGCCGGTGGTCTGGCCTGGCGGCCGGGCTGCTGTTGGCGCTGGCCTTCGGCGCCGCCCAGGCGGCGGGCACCTGCGCCAAGCCGCTTTACCTGACCTTTGACACCGGCCACATGGGCGTGGCGCCCCTGATTGCCGAGGTGCTCAAGCGTCAGCAGGTGCGGGTGACCTTTTTTGCCGCCAACGAGCCCACCCAGCAGGGCGACGGCACGCTGGGCGAATACTGGGCCTCTTGGTGGCGCGAGCGTGCGGCCGAGGGCCACACCTTTGCCAGTCACACCTACGACCACGTCTACTGGCGCGCCGATCTGCCGGCGCCGCCGGGGCAGTGGCGCTTCCGGGTCAAGCCCTCGGCCGGCCCCGATGCCGGGCGGGAGGCCGTGATCGATGGGCCGGCCTATTGCGCACAGCTGGACCGATCTTCGCAGCGCCTGCAGACCCTGACCGGACAGGCGCCTTTGCCCTTGTTCCGTGCGCCGGGTGGCAAGACCTCGCCCCAGTTGCTGGCGGCGGCCCGCCAGTGTGGCTATGCCCACGTGGATTGGGCGCCCGCGGGCTTTCTGGGCGACGAGCTGCCCAGCGATCGCTTCAGCAACGCCCAGTTGCTGGAGCGTGCCCTGAAGAACCTGCGCGCGGGTGACATCCTGATGGCCCACCTGGGCATCTGGTCGCGCCGCGACCCCTGGGCGCCCGCGGTGCTGGAGCCGCTGATCCAGGGCCTGAAGGCCAAGGGTTTTTGTTTTGAAACCTTGCGCGAGCACCCGGCCTATCGGGATTGGCTGGCCCGCAACGGGCGTTGAGACCCGTTCAAATGATGATGGACAGTTTGATTGATTGGTTTGGCCAGGCGCAGACCGGCCTGTTCGAGGCGGTGGTGCAGCCTTTGATGTTCCACGCCGGCCTGGGCAACTTTCTGGAAGACGGCTTCAATGGCACCGGCTGGTTGCTGGTGGGGCTGATCCAGCTGTTGGTGATGGTGGCGGTGTTCGGTCCCTTGCAGCGGCTGTGGCCGGCCGAACCGTTGCGTGACCGCGCCGCCGTGCGCACCGACATCCTCTACACCTTGTTGCACCGCCTGGGCCTGGTACGGGTGGCGTTGTTCTTCCTGGTCGACCCGCTGTTTGATGAGCTGTTCGGCCATTTGCGGGTGGCAGGCTGGCAGACCTTTCACCTGGACGAACTGTGGCCCGGCATCACCGACCTGCCCTGGGTGAGCCTGGCCCTGTACCTGGTGGTGTTTGATTTTGTCGGTTACTGGGTGCACCGTGCCCAGCACCAGTCGGAGCTGTGGTGGCGCCTGCACTCGCTGCACCATTCCCAGCGCCAGATGACGATGTGGACAGACAACCGCAACCACCTGCTGGACGACCTGCTGGGCGATTGCATTCTGGTGGTGGTGTCCCAATTGATCGGCATTGCGCCAGGGCAATTTGTGGCCGTGGTGGCCATCACCCAGCTCAGCGAGAATTTTCAGCATGCCAACCTGCGCTGCTGGTTTGGCCGTTGGGGCGAGCGGCTGTGGGTGAGTCCGCGCTTTCACCGCATGCACCACGCCATCGGCATCGGGCACGAGTTCAGGGGCCGCATGGGCCGGCCCGTGCTGGGGGGCTGCAATTTCGGGGTGCTGCTGCCCTGGTGGGACATGCTGTTCGGCACCGCCAATTTTGAGTTGCGCTTCGAGCCGACCGGGGTGCGTGATCAGGTGGAGCCCGGGCCGCAGGGGCTGCGTGATTACGGCCAGGGCTTTCTGGCCCAGCAGTGGCTGGGCTTGAAAAGGCTGTTCGGCCGCGCCTGATGCCCGGGGGCCGGTGGCTGTCCGCCGGGCCTGCGGTGGCGTTATGCTGCCGGCATGACGCTTTTGCTTGATTCTTTCTGGCGCTCGGTGGTGTATTGCCTGCACCCCCGGGTGATTGCCCTGTCGTTTCTGCCCCTGCTGCTGCTGGTGGGCATGGCCCTGGGGCTGGGGTATTTTTATTGGGAACCGGCGGTGGACGGCGTGCGGCAGATGCTGGAGTCGTCCGATCTGCTGAACTCGTTCTGGGCCTGGCTGCAGGGCGCCGGGGTGGGGCAGCTCAAGACCGTGGTGGCGCCGCTGATCGTGATCGCCGTGGTCACACCCGTGCTGGTGGTGGTGTCGCTGCTGGTGGTGGCGGTGTTGATGGCGCCGTCGCTGGTGTCGATGGTGGGTGAACGGCGTTTTTCCGGGCTGCAGCGCCTGCGCGGTGGCTCCACGCTGGGCAGCCTGGCCTGGTCGCTGGGCTCGGTGCTGCTGGCGTTGGTGGCCTTGGTGGCCTCCATTCCCCTGTGGCTGGTGCCGCCGCTGATTTTGATCCTGCCCCCGCTGATCTGGGGTTGGCTGACCTACCGGGTGATGGCCTACGATGCCCTGGCCGTGCATGCCAGCAAGGCCGAGCGGCAGCTGCTGTTCAAGCGGCACCGCCTGTCTTTGCTGGCCATCGGGGTGATGACGGGTTATCTGGGCGCCGCGCCCAGTCTGGTGTGGGCCTCGGGGGCCTTGTTTGCCGCCGCGTTTGTGATCCTGGTGCCGGTGGCGATCTGGATCTACACCTTGGTCTTTGCATTTTCTTCGCTGTGGTTTGCCCACTATTGCCTGGCGGCGCTGGAAAGGCTGCGGGCCGAGTCGGTTTCTGCCGCCACCACCGTGGTTTCCGAGCCGGTGCCGGTAGGATGGCAGGATGAGCGCAACACCCACCTCCCCAACACCCCAGGCGGCCTCGAGCCTCCGCCCCATCCCTGAAGCCCCTCGAAATTTCGGGCTGATCATCGTCGGTGACGAGATCATGTCGGGCAAGCGTGCTGACAAGCACATGCCCAAGGTCATCGAAGTGTTGGGCGCCCGCGGGCTGCAGCTGTCGTGGGCCGACTATGTGGGTGATTCGCCCGAGCGCATCGAGGCCACGCTGGCGCGGGCTTTTGCCTCAGGGGATGCGGTTTTCTCGTGTGGCGGCATCGGGGCCACCCCCGA
This sequence comes from Curvibacter sp. GW821-FHT01G03, assembly GCF_059422285.1. Taxonomy (NCBI): domain Bacteria; kingdom Pseudomonadati; phylum Pseudomonadota; class Betaproteobacteria; order Burkholderiales; family Comamonadaceae; genus Curvibacter; species Curvibacter sp. GW821-FHT01G03. Next base: position 81,834 of record NZ_JBWKWP010000018.1, on the reverse strand, counting down.
CGACCACACCCGCCAGTGCGCCGCACGCGCCCTGGGCGAGCCCCTGCAACTGCACCCGCGTGCTGCCGAACTGATCCGTGAGCGCATGCAGGATGTGGCTCGCGAGAATGGCCTGGCTTATGAGCCCGAGCGCGACGACAACGTGCACCGCCTCAACATGGGGGTGTTTCCGGCCTCGGCGCAGATCATTCCAAACCCCTACAACAAAATCCCGGGCTTCAGCTGCGTGGGGCAGGGGGGCGGAGCGGTGCACTTTGTGCCGGGCTTCCCGGTGATGGCCTGGCCGATGGTCGAGTGGGTGCTGGACACGCATTACGCCCATCTGTTCAACCGGGTGGCCCATGTGGAGAAGTCGGTCATTGTGTTTGGCTCGATGGAGGCCATGCTGACGCCGCTGATGGAGGCCATCGAGCGCGAGCATGCCGGCGTCAAGGTGTTCAGCCTGCCCAGCGTGGATCACCCGCAGTATGGCCGGCACATTGAACTGGGGGTGAAGGGTGACCCCACCCTGGTGCTGGCGGCCTACCCGGCCTTGCTGGCCGGCCTGCATCGCTTCGATCTCAAGCTGGGCCCCGAATTGGTGCGTTGATGAATTGCACCAATTTGATGCGCAGCCTGATGCATCGAATTGGTGCACTGATGCTGGCGGCGAAAAATCCCCGCCCGAGTGCATTTCAGAGCCGGCAAACTGGCTGCAACGCCGCTCAGGCAGGGCAAAATACGGTAGTCGGCGTCTGGTGCCATGCACCAAGGATTGGCATAAAAACTGCATTCCTCCCGGCGTCATTGAATTTTTAACCAGCCTCGAACAGGAGATCCTGATGGCAAAGACCGTCGCAGACGTGATGAAGTTGGTGAAGGAAAACGAAGTCAAGTTCGTTGATTTCCGCTTCACCGATACCCGTGGCAAGCAACAGCACACCACGGTTCCCGTGTCCCACTTTGACGAAGACAAGTTCACGTCGGGGCATGCTTTTGACGGTTCTTCGATTGCCGGCTGGAAGGGCATCGAAGCCTCGGACATGCTGCTGGTGCCGGACCCAAGCTCGGCCAACATCGATCCCTTCTTCGAAGAGACCACCCTGATCCTGACCTGCGACGTGGTGGAACCCGCCGACGGCAAGGCCTATGACCGCGACCCGCGTTCGATCGCCAAGCGCGCTGAAGCCTACCTGAAGGCCTCGGGCCTGGGCGACACCGCCTTCTTCGGTCCGGAACCTGAATTCTTCATCTTCGACGGCATCCGTTGGAGCACCGACCCGCAAAACACCTTCTACGAGATCGAAGAGTACGAAGCCCCGTGGAACACCGGTGCCAAGCTCGAAGGCGGCAACCGCGGCCACCGTCCGACCGTCAAGGGCGGCTACTTCCCGGTGCCCCCGGTCGACAGCACGCAAGACATGCGCGCTGAGATGTCCCTGATCCTTGAATCGCTGGGCATCCCGGTCGAAGTGTTCCACCACGAAGTGGCGGGCGCTGGCCAGAACGAGATCGGCACCCGTTTCAGCACCCTGGTGGAACGCGCTGACTGGACCATCCTGCAGAAGTACGTGGTGCACAACGTGGCCAATGCCTACGGCAAGACCGCCACCTTCATGCCCAAGCCCTACCATGGCGACAACGGCTCGGGCATGCACGTGCACCAGTCGGTCTGGAAGGACGGCAAGAACCTGTTCGCTGGCGACGGCTATGCCGGCCTGTCGGACTTCGCTCTGTACTACATCGGCGGCATCATCAAGCACGCACGTGCCCTGAACGCCATCACCAACCCCGGCACCAACAGCTACAAGCGCCTGGTGCCGCACTTCGAAGCCCCGGTGAAGCTGGCCTACTCGGCCAAGAACCGTTCGGCCTCGATCCGCATCCCCTTCGTGGCCAACCCGAAGGGCCGTCGCGTGGAAGCCCGCTTCCCCGATCCGCTGATGAACCCCTACCTGGGCTTTGCCGCCCTGCTGATGGCGGGTCTGGACGGCGTGGAAAACAAGATCCATCCGGGCGAAGCTGCCACCAAGGATCTGTACCATCTGCCGCCCGAAGAGGACGCATTGGTGCCGACCGTCTGCCACAGCCTGGACCAGGCCCTCGAAGCCCTGGACAAGGACCGTGCCTTCCTGACCAAGGGTGGCGTGTTCACCGACAGCATGATCGATGCCTACATTGATCTGAAGATGCAGGAAGTGACCCGTTACCGCATGTCGGTGCACCCGGTCGAATTCGACATGTACTACTCGCTGTGATGCGGGACTAGGCAATGTCTACCCAAAGGGCAGCTTCGGCTGCCCTTTTTTCTTGCTGCCGGCCCGGGTGCCGGTGCGACCCGGGTGGGCTTTGCCTTTGCCTCACCAGCCGATTCGGAGATACTTGGCTCGCCGCCCGAAGGGGTGCTGAACTGGATGTATGAAACACGCTGTACTGATTTCCCTGCTGACCCTGACCTGCAGCGCCGCGATGGCGCAAGACCGCATCTACCGTTGCGGCAACGAATACACCAACACGGTCCCGGCCAACCGGGCCAAGGAATGCAAGCTGATTGAAGGCGGCAATGTGACCGTGGTGCCGGGCACCCGGCCGGCCGCCCAGGCCCCTGCCGGCGGCGATGCGTCCAAGGTGGTCACGGCGCCTGCGGGCTCGCCCAAGGTGGACAACAGCGAGCAGAAGGCGCGCGATGCCGATGCGCGCGCCATTCTGGAATCCGAATTGCGCAAGGCCGAGGCACGGCTGGCCGAGCTGCAGAAGGAATACAACAACGGCGAGCCCGAGAAGCAGGGGGGCGAGGCCAAGAATTACCAGAAATACCTGGATCGGGTGGCTGCACTCAAGGAAGCCGTGGCGCGCGCCGAGGCCGATGTGGCCGGTATCAAGCGTGAAATCGCGCGTCTCAAATGAACCGCCTCACCCTGACAGACCCAGTCGCCGAAGCCTTTCATGCCTATGACCTGCTGGCCACGCTGGTGGCGGTGGTCCGCATCGATGGCACGGTGATCTTTGCCAATGCGGCGCTGGAAGATGCCATCGGCACCTCGCGCCGAACCATCGAAGGCTCGCAATTTGCCGATTTCTTCTCTGAGCCCCAGATCTTGCGCAATGCCCTGGATGGCGCCGGTAGCAACGAGTTCGCAGCGTTGCGCTACGACGCCTGGTTGAAGCGCTTCACCCATGACCCGGTGCTGGTCCACGTGATCGTGGCGCAGACCGATCAGCCGGGCGAGGTGATCATCGAGTTGCTGCCCCTGGAGCAGCAGGCCCGACAGGACCGCGAGGAGCGACTGATCGATCAGGCGCAGGCCAACAAGGAGTTGATCCGCAATCTGGCCCACGAGATCAAGAACCCGCTGGGGGGCATCCGGGGGGCGGCGCAGCTGCTTCAGATGGAGATCGAGTCGCGCGACCTGATTGAGTACACCCAGGTCATCATCCACGAGGCGGATCGTCTGCAGACCCTGGTCGATCGACTGCTGGCGCCGCACCGTCGCCCGCACGTGGTGGGCGACGTGAACATCCACGAAGTGTGTGAGCGTGTGCGCTCGCTGATCCTGGCGGAGTTTCCGCGGGGCCTGCGCGTGATCCGCGACTACGACACCTCGATTCCTGAGTTCCGAGGCGACCGCGAGCAACTCATCCAGGCGGTGCTCAACATCGCCCACAACGCGGCCCAGGCTCTGGCGGACAGGGTGGCTGCGGGGGATGCGCAAATCACTTTCCGTTCGCGGATTGCGCGACAGGTTACTTTTGGCAAGCAACGCTACCGATTGGCATTGGAATTGCATGTCATCGACAACGGGCCCGGCGTGCCGGACTCGATCAAGGACCGCATCTTTTACCCGCTGGTGTCGGGGCGGGATGGTGGTTCAGGGCTGGGGCTGACTTTGGCGCAAACCTTTGTTCAGCAACACCATGGCTTGATCGAGTGCGATAGCGTGCCAGGGAGGACGGACTTCAAGATGTTGATTCCGTTGCCCTGAGTGTGATTGACAACAATTTGACCTGAGGTGGTATTTGCACATGAAGCCGATCTGGATAGTAGATGACGATCAATCGATCCGCTTTGTGCTCGAAAAAGCGCTGTTGCGGGAAGAGCTGCCGACCCGCAGCTTCACCAACCCCCGCGAGGTGCTGGCGGCACTGGATGAGATCGGTGACGAAGACGTCGACAACCAGGGGCCTCAGGTTCTGGTGAGTGACATTCGCATGCCTGGCGGTTCGGGCCTGGATCTGCTGGCCAAGGTGAAAGAGCGCCACCCGGGTTTGCCGGTCATCATCATGACGGCCTTCTCGGACCTGGACAGTGCCGTGTCGGCCTTCCAGGGCGGTGCGTTTGAATACCTGCCCAAGCCCTTTGACCTGCCCAAGGCGGTGGAGTTGATTCGTCGCGCGGTGGAAGAAAGCCAGCGCGAAGAAGTGGCCGAAGAGCGCATGGCGGCCACGCCCGAGATGCTGGGCCAGGCGCCGGCCATGCAGGATGTGTTCCGCGCCATCGGGCGGCTCAGCCAGAGCAATGTGACGGTGATGATCACCGGCGAGTCGGGCTCCGGCAAAGAGCTGGTGGCCCGGGCGCTGCACAAGCATTCGCCACGTGCCAATGGCCCTTTCGTGGCCATTAACACGGCGGCCATTCCCAAGGATCTGCTGGAGTCGGAGCTGTTCGGTCATGAACGCGGTGCCTTCACCGGCGCACAGACCATGCGCCGTGGCCGCTTTGAGCAGGCAGAGGGCGGCACGCTGTTCCTCGATGAAATTGGCGACATGCCTTTTGATCTGCAGACGCGCCTGCTGCGTGTTTTGTCGGACGGTCATTTCTACCGGGTGGGGGGGCACAACGCCGTGAAGGCCAATGTGCGTGTGATTGCTGCCACCCACCAGGACCTGGAGCAGCGCGTGAAGGACGGCGTGTTCCGGGAGGACTTGTTCCACCGCCTCAATGTGATCCGCCTGCGTCTGCCGGCGCTGCGCGAGCGCAAGGAAGACGTGCCGATGCTGACCCGGCATTTCCTGCAGCAAAGCGCCAAGCAACTGGGTGTGGAGCCCAAGCGCATTGCCGACAACGCCCTGGCTCAGTTGGGGGGCTTCAACTTTCCGGGCAACGTGCGGCAGTTGGAGAACATCTGCCACTGGCTCACGGTGATGGCGCCGGCCCAGGTGATCGAGGCCAAGGACCTGCCCCCGGAAGTGCTGGGCATGCAGGGTGCTGCGGGGGCCATCAACAGCACCAGCTTCCATCCTGCGGCGCCGGTACTGGAGTCGGAGCCTGTGGCTGAGCCCATGGCATATGCCTCGCCCTCTGCTCACGTGATGCCGGCATCGGTGTTGGCACAGCCGATTGCGATCCCGGCGGCGGACATGATGGGGTCTGATCCAGCGCGTGGCGAGTCTGTTGCTGCGTCAGTCTCTTCTGGCCTGGGGCGCTCGGCCGCCTGGGAGCAGGGGCTGGAGCTGGAGGCGTTGGAGCTGTTGGCCAGCGGCCGCCACGATGTGTGGGACGAACTGACCCGCCGTTTCGAGTCCAAGCTGATCCTGACCGCGCTGGCCAACACGCGTGGCCGCCGCATCGAGGCCGCTCAGAAGCTGGGCATTGGTCGCAACACCATCACCCGCAAGATTCAGGAACTCGGCCTCGAGTGAGTCCTGGTCCGCGGAGGGGGTTGCCCATTGGGGCGTGCCCTCTGCGGCCTTTGGGCCTGAGGCTGTTCAGATCGTGACGATCACGGGGGCGTGGTCGCTTGGGCGCTCGTTTTTGCGCGTGTTCCTGTCGATCTCGCAGGCGCTGACCTGGGGTTTGAGCGCATCGCTGACCAGGGTGTAATCGATGCGCAGCCCGCGGTTGCGTCGGAAGGCGAAGTCGCGGTAATCCCACCAAGAAAAGCTCTTCTCGGCCTGTTCAAACAGGCGGAAGGCGTCGTGCAGCCCCAAGGCCAGCAGGGCCTTGAAATGATCGCGTTCGGCCGTCGTGTGGTGAATGGCCTCGCGCAGGCCGTCGGGGTCCCAGGTGTCGCGGTCATCGGCGGTGATGTTGAAGTCACCCACCAGCACCAGTCGGGGGTGGCTTTGAAGCTGCTCCTTGAGCCAGTCCTGCAGCGCCTGCAGCCAGCGCATCTTGTAGTCAAACTTTTCCGAGCCGGGCTCTTGCCCATTGACGAAGTAGCCATTGATCAGGCGCACAGGTCCGGCGTCGGTGTGCAGCGTGCCCGCAATCACGCGCGACTGCTCATCTGCAAAACCGGGAATGTTCTTCACCACGTCGGTCACCGGGGTGCGGCTCAGGATGGCCACGCCGTTGTAGGTCTTCTGGCCCATGAAGGCGCTGTGGTAGCCGGCTTCTTGCAGCGCAGCGGCCGGAAACTTGTCATCGCTCAGCTTGAGTTCCTGCAGGCACAGCGCGTCCACCGGGTGGGTGCTGAGCCATTCCAGCACCTGCGGCAGGCGAACCGAGAGGGAGTTGACGTTCCAGGTGGCAATTTTCATGGTGGCTTCGAGGGTCTGCTTGAGCGCAGAGTATCGTGGAATTCGCGCCGCCCTGTCGCCGGTGGTGCCGATCGCAGGCAGGCGAAAACTTTTTTGGACTGTCTTGAGTCGGGCAAAAAATATGTATAATTCGAGGCTTCGCTGGATACGCAGAGCAACGCAAGTTGATCAGCAGACACGGTGAAAATGCGGGAATAGCTCAGTTGGTAGAGCGCAACCTTGCCAAGGTTGAGGTCGAGAGTTCGAGACTCTTTTCCCGCTCCAGGTTTCAGTCTTCGCAGTCTGAAAGCTGGCAGGCTCCAAGCCTGTCGGGCGATGATGCGAAGAGCGTGCAGAACACGCGGGAATAGCTCAGTTGGTAGAGCGCAACCTTGCCAAGGTTGAGGTCGAGAGTTCGAGACTCTTTTCCCGCTCCAGTTCTTGGTGATCTTCGGATCTCCACGATCAGGAGGTCATCAGGCCACCTGTCGAAAATGCGGGAATAGCTCAGTTGGTAGAGCGCAACCTTGCCAAGGTTGAGGTCGAGAGTTCGAGACTCTTTTCCCGCTCCAAATTTCAAAAAGGGAAGCCCAGGCTTCCCTTTTTTCTTGTCCGCATCGCTGCGGCCGGGGTGCCCGGGTCGCGTTATGATGCGCGCCTGATCCGATCAGGCCGCCCGGCTGCTTGCTCGCATGCCCTGGATTGATCGGTGTGCCCCGATGGTGAAATTGGTAGACACTGCGGACTTAAAATCCGCCGCTTTCCGTAAAAGGGGCGTGCCGGTTCGACCCCGGCTCGGGGCACCAAATTTGGCTTTCAAGCCATCTCACACCACCTCAAAACCCGCGCGCTGCAAGGCGTGGCGGGTTTTTTCTTGTCTCACCTCACCTCAAGAGCTACCGTCAAAGCTCAAAGTTTTGTTGGTAAATGTGCTGGTACAGGCTGCTACCAACAGACTTGATACCAACATGTCCCGATACCAACGAGGCGGCAATGGTTCAGCAGCCCGCTAGGGATGGGCAATTTAGTCATGCGGATGGAGGGGAACACTCTGTCCTTCCATCGGCATCTTGAACTCCTGGGGATGCAGTGCTTATGGCCGAAGGGCCAGTCTATCGGTTGGGTTTGCTTTTCCTCCCTGAGCAAGTCCGCAAGGGTTCACCCGGCCAAAGTGCCGGGTTCTCTTTTCGGACCAAGAACGCAGATCGGGCAAGCAGCGCCACGTGGGGTTGCTATTTGAATTTGAACTACCAGTGACGAGTTGGTTTGTTGATAATCAGTTCGGCCATTTCTCCGTAATGGCTAATTCAGGGAAGGATTAGGAACATGTTCAAAGCTTTGAGTGACGGGCCGCGATGGATTGCAGCCTTTGTGTTGTTGCTGGCACTGGTTGCCTGCGGCGGTGGGGGGGGCGGGGGGGCAAATAGTGGTGGCACAGGCACAGGCACAGGCACAGGCACAGGCACAGGCACAGGCACAGATGGTGGCGCGACGACTCAGCCCCAGGGTTTGTCTGTCTGGGCTGGTACGCCGGGTCAGGCAGGTAATATCACCATCAATCCTTGGGGGTATGTGAACGGCGCGGGTAGCGTGGCGCGGTTCTACAACCCATATGGCTTGATCGGCGACTCAGTTGGGAACACCTTTGTGGCTGACACGTTCAACCATGTGATCCGCAAGATCAGCGTTGACGGAGTGGTCAGTACGGTGGCCGGAACCGGTACCGCAGGGGCTCAGGACGGTCCGGTAGCCTCGGCTTTGTTCAATTTTCCGGCTGCGCTGGCGATGGATTCGGGCGGCAATCTGCTGGTGGCCGACCGGGGGAATCGGGTGATCCGCAAGATCGCTACAGATGGAACCGTGTCCACGGTGGCCGGCATGGCCGGCCTGGCGGGCCAGATCGACGGACAGGGCGGCGTCGCCCGATTTGATTCGCCCATGAACCTGGCCATGGGGCCTGATGGCACCCTGTACGTCCAAGAAGCTCACCGCGTGAGCAAAGTCTCGCCAGCTGGTGTCGTAAGTACCATTTGGATGGGTAGCGACGATTTGATGGGTTTGGCTGTCGATTCCAAGTCAACGGTCTATGTCAGCTCCGCAACCTTGACCAATTACATCTTTGGCATCTTGTATGGCAATCAGAAGGTGTCGAGCATTGTCGACCGGCAATTGAATCTGCTGACTGGTACATTGCAGACTAACAGCACCATGGCTGCGGGCAATGACTACCGTGTCTACAGCTACTTCGGTGCCCTGGCAATCGATGCCAGTGATCGCCTGCATGTCCTGGTGAGTGATAACTCGAAAGCCAAGGTCTCCATTGCAAGGGTGTCGCCCTCGGGTGATGTGGCATTGCTGCAGGATGTTTTGGGGTCGACCCAGAGATTGCAGGTGCGGCCCTCGGGCAATTTTGTGGCGATCTCCGACCAGGCCATCTTCGAAATCAACGGGACCAGGTCGTTGCTGATTGCGGGCTCTGATGCCCCCATTCAGACCACTTACGGTCCGTTCTCCAATCCTCAAGGCATCGTGGCGGACAGTGCGGGCAACTTGTGGGTGAGCAACCAAGCCGGCGGCAGCCTGATCAAGGTCAATACCAAAGCTGAGGTCAGTGTCGCGGTCAGCGCGGGCATGACCTATCCGACCGGGTTGACCACGGATTGCCAGGGAAATACCTACGTGGCCGACTCTGTTGGTAACGCGATCTATCGGTACACCCCTGAGGGAGCCTTCTCCAAGGTGCTCGATATGAACAAGTTCAGTACCGCCGCGCTGACGATGACAGCCATTGCAGTCGATTGCTCAGGCAACTTCTACATCACCAATGCCTGGAACAACAACGTTCTCAAGGTGCTGGCCGATGGTACGGTTAATACCCTGGCTGGGCCGCCCCTGGTGACTCCCATGACCCGGCCTGGGCCCACGGGGTCAGTGGATGGGGCCGGCACCAATGCCAGGTTCACGGGGCCTGGCGCGATTGCCGTGGATGCCGCAGGCACCGTCTACGTAGCCGACAGTGGCAACCATACCGTGCGCAAAATCAGTGGCGAGGGGGTGGCCAGTACCCTGGCTGGGCAGGCCGGGGTGGTGGGCAGTAGCGATGGTCAGGGCTCCGTGGCCAGTTTCAATGGGCCGACTGCTTTGTCTTTCGATGGTGCAGGCAACCTGTATGTCCTGGACAAGGGCAATAATCTGATTAGGCGAATTACGCCCTCTGGCTTGGTGAGCACGGTGGCGGGTACCCGTGGTGCGACGGCCCTGCAACTGGGGGCGCTGCCCGGTGCGTGGGTCAATTCTGTGGGGATGGTCGTGTCAGCCAATCGGCTCTATGTGTTGGCCGACCATGCCATTCTGACCATGCCGCTCCCTTGAGTCGGATCGCGCATCAAGCCTTCCTAAGCTATACAACTGGGTAAACTACAACCCGTCCACGCGCCGGGTGTTGTTCTCCAGCCGTCTACGGGCGTCACGCTGCTGAAGCCACACTGGACGAACTTTCAGGAGGTTCGATGGCCAGTCAACTTGAGTTCATTGAGTGGGCTCCATGGATCAGCGGAAGAGGTCACTTTTCTTTTTATTGGTGCCTTTTTGATTGAAAAGTCCGAAACCTATATTCCGTGAGGTCTGTAAGTCAGTCTTCGGCCCCGGCTCGGCTTTCAAGCCATCTCACATCACCTCAAAACCCGCGCGCTGCAAGGCGTGGCGGGTTTTTTCATGGTGCGCCCAGCATGGGCGCACACCTGCGGGTGCAAGTCCCGCTGCGAGCTGGTCACAGTGAGCAAAGTGAAGCGCAACTGCGTGAGGGCGACCGAGCGTGGGAAGGAAGCGTGGAGCGTAAATCGCGAGTCGATGAACAAGAACCTCATAGAAGGCGTTGTCAAGCAGGGCGAGTGGGCCATTTACCGCGAAGCTCTTGTGACCAAGGCGAGGTGGCGTAGATGGGGCGGTTGTGCGATGAAGGTGTGCGTTCTTACCTGGGGAGATCTCGCCTTGCGGGTGAAAGCCCGACGGTCCTGCCGGAGCGAGAAGTCAGCAGAGGTCGTAGTAGCCGCAGCCGGGGCTGATGAGGCCACAAGGCGAGGGCGAAGGACCGAACGAGAGTGAGTGACTGAGGACATGCAAAGCTGCAAGGTCATGCGTCAGAAGCCGGTGCAAGCCGGGCGAACGGGGAGGCGGCCAGGTGAAGCCGGGCCAGAGACCGTCCGTGATGAAACCGGAGGTACGTTGCATGAACACCCGGGCACAGGGTCATCAAGGCAAGTGGCAGGCACAGGTGGCCTGCTGGAGGCGGCGCTGACGAGACAGTACCTGCAAGCGGCGTGGCAGCGGGTCAAAGCCAACAAGGGCGCGGCCGGGGTGGACGGGCTCGACATCGAGCAGACCGCCCAGATGCTGCGAACGCATTGGCCAGACATCCGTGAGGCGCTGCGGGCGGTGCGCTACCGGCCCAGTCCGGTACGCAAGGTGATGATTCCCAAGCCGGACGGCAGCCAGCGCGAGCTGGGTATCCCGACGGTGACAGATCGACTGATCCAGCAAGCACCGCTGCAAGTGCTGCAACCGATCCTCGATCCGGCCTTCAGCGAACACAGCTACGGGTTCAGGCTTGGAAGACGTGCGCACGATGCGGTCAAGGCCGCCAGGGCGTATGTGCAGTCGGGTCAGCGCGTGGTGGTGGACGTGGACCTGAGTAAGTTCTTTGACCGGGTCAACCACGACATTCTGATCGACAGGCTCAACAGACGCATTGACGATGCTGGAGTGATCCGGCTGGTGCGTGCGTACCTGAACGCGGGGATCATGGATGACGGGGTGGTGGCGGCGCGTCAGATGGGCACGCCGCAAGGCGGACCACTGTCGCCGCTGCTGACCAACATGCTGCTGGACGAAGTGGACAAAGCATTGAAGGCGCGAGGCTACAGCTTTGCGCGCTACGCGGATGACTGCAATGTCTAGGTGGGCAGCAAGAGGGCTGGCGAGAGGGTGATGGGCTACCCGAGGAAGCTGTACGCGGGCTTGAGGCTTCAAATCAACGAAGCCAAGAGTGCGGTGGCCAGTGCCTTCGGGCGCAAGTTCTTGGGGTATGAGCTGTGGGTGGCCAAGGGCCGGCAGGTGAAGTGTTCAGTGGCCCACAAGGCGCTGGACAACTTCAAAGCTCGAATCCGGCAACTCACACGCCGAACGGGCGGACGCAGCATGGTCGAGGTGGTGGAGAAGCTGAGGCCCTACCTGCTGGGCTGGAAGGCGTACTTCGGGTTGGCGCAAACGCCCCGAGTCTGGCGAGAGCTGGACGAGTGGTTACGTCACCGACTGCGCGCCATCCAACTCAGGCATTGGAAAAGGCCTGCGGCCGTCTACCGCGGGCTCAGGGCACGTGGAGGATCAGACGATGTTGCGCGACAGGTTGCTGGAAACGGCTGCCGGTGGTAGCGAAACAGTGATGGAGTCATCAAGCGCGTGCTCACCATTGCGTACTACGACGGGTTGGGGGTGCCCAGGCTGTCCTGACCTCAAACTCTCGAACCGCCCGGTGCGGACCCGCATGCCGGGTGGTGTGGCAGTGGGGGCTGCGATGATCGCGGCCCCCCTATGCCGATCTGGCTGAGGGTTGGGGCGACTGGCGCGTTCGGTGACCTATCTTGTTCATTCTGGCGAGGCTGCTTCGGACAAAGTGCGCTATTGGGGCGTGCTTCAGTGGCTCAAAAGCCTTTCGTCGGCTTGGCGCCGTGCCAAAATGAGTGCAGGTCTGCTTGGCGCTCAGCCGGTGGTTCCCCCCCTAGCCAGGGCCATTCGCCAATCAGGTTCGGACCCGATGGGTCTGTTTCGGGGCACTATTACCATTGAATCATGTCAAGTTACAACGCCCCTTTTGAAATCCACGTGCATGGTCAAGTGCAGTTGCGTGGTGATGTTCTGTTTGATCAGTTGCAAGAGGCTTTGAAGCCGCTTTGGCACTACGCCGGCGCGCGGTCCTTGGCTGATGGGGCGACCAGCGCCTACGACGAAGAGCCGGGGATCAAATTCGACCCCAAGGAACACCTGCTGCAGATGTGCTGGACGGTGCGAGGCGACGAGGATTTTCGCCAGTCGCTGGACGAGATGTGCATGAATCTCAATGAGATTTCCGAGCAGGGGGCGGCGATCGAAGTCACCTTCTATGACGCCGAGTTTGACGAAGAGGAAGAAGACCGTGGCGCCGAGTCGCGCGATGATTTTCTGATGCTGTTCGTGGGGCCCAACCCGGCCGCCATCATGCAGGTGCAGCGTGACCTGCTGGTGCAGGACGTGGTGAACATGATGGAGCGTCATTTTGATGGCTCCGAGTTGGGCGGGGTGGTGGGCGAGATCGACAAGCTGTTCTCGCAACGCTTTGATGATCTGGTCAACTCGCTTGAGATTGGGCGCCCGCCGCGTGGTTCGGGTGGCTCTGGTCATGGTGGTGGCCGCCGGCCCCGTCATCTGCACTGAGTCAGGCGCCGTGAGCGAGGCGGTGCTGGTCTCAAAGTACCTGGCGGCCTACCCCGAGTCGTTGCAACAGCAGGCTGGGCGTTTGCTGGCTTCGGGGCGCTTGCCTGACTGGTTGATGGAGCGCTACCCCGCGCCGCACGGTTTGCGTACCGATGGCGCCTTGTATCGCCATGTCGAAGCACTGAGGCAGGAGCACCTGCGCCAAACCCCCCGGCTGGACCGGGTGGTGTACGACAGCAAGATCCATGTGGTGCGCAATGCGCTCGGCTTGCACACCATCAGCTCGCGGGTGCAGGGTGGACGCCTCAAGGCCCAGCACGAGATCCGCATCGGCGCCTTGTTCAAGGATGCCCCGGCCCCCTTTTTGAGCATGATTGTGGTTCACGAACTTGCGCACCTTCGCGAACGCGAACACAACAAGGCGTTCTATCGGCTTTGTGAACATCTGGAGCCGTCCTATCACCAGCTCGAATTGGATGTGCGTCTTTACCTGACCCACCTGGAGGCGGGTGGTCGACGGTTGTGGGGCTTGCCTGACGTTGCGTCGGCTTGATCTGCGCTCGGCTTGGCCAGCGGGCAAGACGGGTCATCCAGAATTGTCCGGGGTTGGCGCTCAGTCTTGCTTTGGCTCAAGGTGGGCAGGTCGGGGTGGGTTCACAATGCGCTGCCAGCTTCGCAAGGCGCTGGCGTTTTACAAATCAAGACTCTCCCCACCTGAGGTTTGCCATGTCCAATCGTCGTCAATTCTTCTTCCAACTGAGCGCCGGTACCGGTTTCGTGCTGGCCGCTTCCTCTGTTCGCGCTGCCGCTCCGATGGTGGCCGACAACGATCCGCAGGCTGCAGCCCTGGGCTACAAGGCTGACGCTACCAAGGTCGACAAGAGCAAGTTCCCCAAGTACGCCGCTGGCGACCATTGCGGTAGCTGTGCGCTGTTCCAAGGCAAGGCCTCTGACGCGGCTGGTGGCTGCCCGCTGTTTGCCGGCAAGCAAGTGGCGACCAAGGGCTGGTGCAGCGCCTACGCCAAGAAGGCCTGATCGCCTTCTTTCGGTCTGAATTTTTCAGTCTGAAACAGATGAAAGCCGGCCTTGTGCCGGCTTTCATCGTTTGGGGAGGGGCTGGCAGGGCCCGGAGGCTTCTGGCAGCCAGTGTTGGATGGCACGCTCCAGGTGCTCGACCTCGCCCGTGGTGAACCAGCTCACCTGGCCAGAGGGCGCCAGAGTCTCGGGACGGCCCTGCAGGCGAAGCTGCCCGCTTTGCAGCAGCCGCCGGTAGGTTTGTTCGGCAACGGGCGCCCCGGTGTCCAGCACCGTCACATGGGGCGGCAGTTCAGACAGCCAATGTGGCAGCACCAGTGGGTAGTGGGTGCAGCCCAGCACCAGGGTGTCGGGTGTGCTGGTGCCCTCAGTCCAGGGCCCGGTCTGGGCCAGGTATTGCCGGCAATAGTGGGCAATGCGCCGGTCGTCCCGATGCTCGATGGCATCGGCCAGGCCATCGCAGGGTTGGCAGCGGATGTCCAGCCCCGGGTCTTGCTGACCCAGCAGGTGTTGAAACTTGGGGCTGTTGAGGGTGCCTCGTGTGGCCACGACCGCGATATGGCCAGTGCGCGTCAACTGCGCTGCCGGCTTGAGGGCTGGCTCCACCCCGATCACGGGCAACTGGGGCCAATGCTGTCGCAGCTCATGGATGGCGGCGGCGGTGGCGGTGTTGCAGGCGACGACGACCGCCTTGGCCCCGAAGCCCACGAGTGCTTCGGTCATGACCCGGGAGCGATCCCGCACAAATTCGTCGCTGCGTTCGCCATAGGGGGCGTGGCCGCGGTCTGAGATGTAGACGAAGTCTTCCTGGGGCATGCGCTGGCGCAGGGCCTTGAGGATGCTCAGACCGCCAATGCCGCTGTCAAAGACCCCGATGGGGCCCGAGGCGCCCTGGTGGGGCGCCTGAAGAGGTGTGTTCAACATGGATGAACCAAGGGCACTGGTGAGGCCCCCGCGGGTCGGGGGGGCCAGCGGAGGGCCTGACCGTGTGGCCCGGCCCTCACAGCCGGGTATCAGGCGCCGGCGACCGAAATACCTTTGAATTCGCCCGTGGCGATGCGCTTTTGCCACTCGGCCGGGCCGGTGATGTGGGCGCTGGTGCCACCGGCATCCACGGCCACGGTCACGGGCATGTCCACCACGTCGAACTCGTAGATGGCTTCCATGCCCAGATCGGCAAAACCCACCACCTTGGCGGCCTTGATGGCCTTGGATACCAGGTAGGCGGCGCCGCCCACGGCCATCAGGTAGGCCGATTTGTGCTTCTTGATGGCTTCAATGGCGACGGGGCCGCGTTCGGCCTTGCCCACCATGGCGATCAGGCCGGTCTGGGCCAGCATCATCTCGGTGAAGCCATCCATGCGGGTGGCGGTGGTGGGGCCGGCGGGGCCGACGGCCTCGTCCTTGACCGGGTCGACCGGGCCCACGTAGTAGATCACGCGGTTGGTGAAGTCGACCGGCAGCTTCTCGCCCTTGGCCAGCATGTCTTGGATGCGCTTGTGGGCGGCATCACGGCCGGTCAGCATCTTGCCGTTGAGCAACAAGGTGTCGCCCGGCTTCCAACTGGCGACTTCGGCCGGGGTCAGTGTGTTCAGGTCGACCTTGCGGCTCTTGTTGTAGTCGGGCGTCCAATCGACATTGGGCCACAGGTCCAGGCTCGGCGGGTCGAGGTAGACCGGGCCCGAGCCGTCCATCACGAAGTGGGCGTGGCGGGTGGCGGCGCAGTTGGGGATCATCGCCACGGGCTTGCTGGCGGCGTGGGTGGGGTACATCTTGATCTTGATGTCCAGCACGGTGGTCAGGCCACCCAGGCCTTGGGCGCCGATGCCCAGGGCGTTGACCTTTTCGAGCAACTCCAGGCGCAGTTCTTCGACCTGGGTGAGTTTCTCGCCCTTGGCAGCCTTGGCCTGCAGTTCGTACATGTCCAGGTCGTCCATCAGGCTTTCCTTGGCCATCAGGACGGCCTTCTCGGCGGTGCCGCCAATGCCAATGCCCAGCATGCCCGGCGGGCACCAGCCGGCGCCCATGGTGGGCACGGTCTTCAGCACCCAGTCGACCACGCTGTCGCCGGGGTTGAGCATGACCATCTTGCTCTTGTTTTCGCTGCCGCCGCCCTTGGCGGCCACGGTCACTTCGACGGTGTTGCCAGGCACGATCTCGGCAAAGATCACGGCCGGGGTGTTGTCCTTGGTGTTCTTGCGGGCGAACTGGGGATCGGCCACCACCGAAGCACGCAAGGTGTTGTCAGGGTGGTTGTAACCGCGGCGCACGCCTTCGTTGATGGCGTCGTCCAGGCTGCCGGTGAAACCTTCCCAACGCACGTCCATGCCCACTTTCAGGAACACGTTGACGATGCCGGTGTCTTGGCAGATCGGACGCTGGCCGGTCGCGCTGAGCTTGCTGTTGGTCAGGATCTGGGCGATCGCATCCTTGGCCGCCGGACTCTGTTCGCGCTCATAGGCACGTGCCAGATGGGCGATGTAGTCGGTGGGGTGGTAG
Source organism: Curvibacter sp. GW821-FHT01G03 (assembly GCF_059422285.1). Lineage (NCBI taxonomy): Bacteria > Pseudomonadati > Pseudomonadota > Betaproteobacteria > Burkholderiales > Comamonadaceae > Curvibacter > Curvibacter sp. GW821-FHT01G03. The sequence continues at coordinate 65,394 of NZ_JBWKWP010000018.1, read as the reverse complement.
TAGCTGATGTACTGGAGGGCCCCGGCGATGGAGTCGATGAGGTCGCTTTGCTTGATGGTGGTCATGGTTCTTCGTGGGCTGGAAGGGACAATGCGGGATCCGGTGGGGGCTGGCCGTCTGGCGGTCCCGCGCGATTATCCCAGGGGGTGAGCGCAAAAACCGGGCACGCCAGCAGCTTGCCCGAATCACGGGCAGGCGGTATTTTGACAGGTTGAAACAACCCGAGGTCGCGTCATGTCAACTCGCATCGAAGTCGACTCCTTTGGACCCATTGATGTTCCGGCCGATCGGCTATGGGGGGCACAGACCCAGCGATCACTGCAGAACTTTGCCATTTCAGGGGAGCGCCAACCGCGTGAACTGATCATGGCACTGGCCCAGATCAAGCGGGCCTGCGCCTACGTCAACCAGCGCCTGGGGCTGTTGTCTTCCCCCAAGGCCATGGCCATCATTGCCGCGGCCGAAGAAGTGCTGGAAGGGCGCCACGATGACCAGTTTCCGCTGGTGGTCTGGCAGACTGGCTCGGGCACGCAGACCAACATGAACCTCAACGAGGTGCTGGCCAACCGGGCCAGCGAGTTGCTGGGGGGGCCGCGTGGGCAGGGGCGGCTGGTGCACCCGAATGACGAGGTGAACTGCAGTCAATCTTCCAACGATGTGTTTCCCACCGCCATGCATGTGGCCGCCGTCGATGCCTTGACCCATCGCCTGCTGCCAGCGCTGCTGCAGTTGCAGACGGTGTTCAGCGAGCAATCGCTGGCATTTGCCGACATTGTCAAGATCGGCCGCACTCACCTGCAGGATGCCACTCCGCTCACCTTGGGGCAGGAGTTCTCGGGCTATGCGGCCCAACTGCAGCACGCCGAGCGCCATGTGCGCGATGCCATGCCGCATTTGTGCGAGCTGGCCCTGGGGGGCACCGCGGTGGGCACCGGGCTGAATGCGCCGCCGGGCTACGCGCAGGCCGTGGCGGACGAACTGGCCGGCTTGACGGGGCTGCCCTTTGTGACGGCGCCGAACAAGTTTGAGGCCCTGGCCTCGATGGATGGCATCGTGCACGGCCATGGCGCGCTCAAGTCGCTGGCGGCCAGCCTCATGAAAATTGCCAACGATCTGCGCTGGCTTGCCAGCGGGCCCCGCTGCGGCATTGGTGAGATTGCCCTGCCCGAGAACGAGCCGGGCTCTTCGATCATGCCGGGCAAGGTCAATCCCACCCAGTGCGAAGCCCTCACCATGCTGGCGGCGCAGGTCATGGGCAACGATGTGGCCATCAACCTGGGGGGCGCCAGCGGCAATTTCGAACTCAATGTCTTCCGGCCCATGGCGGCCCACAACTTTTTGCAAAGTGTGCGTCTTTTGGCCGATGGCATGAACAGCTTCCGCGTGCATTGCGTGGTGGGCATCGAGCCCCAGCGCGGGCGCATTGCCGAGTTGCTGGAACGCTCGCTCATGCTGGTCACGGCGCTGAGCCCCCACATCGGGTACGACCGTGCCGCTCAGGTGGCCAAGGCGGCTCACCGCGATGGGGTGAGCCTGCGCGAGGCGGCCTTGGCCTTGGGCTTTGTCACGGCCGAGCAGTTCGATGCCTGGGTGGTGCCGGCCGCCATGACCCGGCCGGGTTGAGCGGGCCAGGGCGGGTGGGTCGGCCTGGATTCAGTGCGGGTCGGGGTGTTGTCCGCCCATCAGTCGATCGGTCAGGGCGATCGCCAGGGCCGACAACAGGAACGTGATGTGGATCGCCGTCTGGGCGATCAACACGCGGTCGGAGTAGTTGTCGGCATTGATGAAGGTCTTGAGCAGGTGGATCGAGCTGATGCCGATGATGGCCGTGGCCAGTTTGACCTTCAGCACCGATGCGTTGACGTGGCTCAGCCATTCGGGTTGGTCCGGGTGGCCTTCCAGGTTCATTCGGCTGACAAAGGTCTCGTAGCCCCCCACGATCACCATGATCAGCAGGTTGGAAATCATCACCACATCGATCAAGGCCAACACGACCAGCATGATGATGGTCTCGTTGAGGGCATGGATCTCGGCGCCTGTCTTGTAGCCAATGCTGTTCACGAGCGCCTGAAGTGCTGTCTGGCTGCCAAAGGCGGCTTCAATCAGATGCACCAGTTCCACCCAGAAGTGAAACACGTAGATGCCCTGGGCCGCGATCAAGCCCAGGTACAGCGGCAATTGAAGCCAACGACTGGCAAAGATCAGGGCAGGCAGCGGGCGCAGTGGCGAGGCTTTGGGTGGAGTGGGTGAACTCATGATTGAATTTTCTGAACGATTGTGGCCAAGTCTAGGTTGTAACAAACGATACCGAAAACCAACGCAATGCCCGTCCCGAATACCGGTCATGTCAGCAACCCCGCTGTTGAGCGGCTGTAAGCTTGACGCCAGTCAGAGCGCTGTAAGGGCCAAGGGTCACATTTACGCGCAAATAGCCCTATCGAACCGAAGGAGACAAGCATGAGTGCCAACCCCCAAGCAGGCGACAACGCCGCCGTGTATCTGCCCAGCGAGGCGTTCGTCAAGAACGCCCACGTGTCAGGCATGGCCGCCTATGAGGCGCTGTGCAAAGAAGCCGAAACCGACTACCAGGGCTACTGGGGTCGGCTTGCCAAGGAACTCATCACCTGGAAGACGCCCTTCACCCAGGTGCTTGATGAGAGCAATGCCCCCTTTTTCAAGTGGTTTGCTGATGGCACGCTGAATGCCTCCTACAACTGCCTGGATCGCAACATTGAGCGTGGCCTGGGCGACAAGACCGCGCTGATCTTCGAAGCCGACGGCGGTGAGGTCACCAAGATCTCGTACGCCGACCTGCTGGCCAAGACCTGCCAGATTGCCAATGCCCTGAAGTCGGTTGGCATCGGCAAGGGCGACCGCGTCATCATTTACATCTCGATGTCGATCGACGGTGTGGCCGCCATGCAGGCCTGTGCCCGCATTGGCGCCATCCACTCGGTGGTGTTTGGTGGCTTCTCTGCCCAATCGGTGCGGGACCGCGTGCAGGACACCGGCGCCAAGGCCATCATCACCGCCGACCAGCAGGTGCGTGGTGGCAAGCACCTGCCTCTCAAGGCCATCGTCGACGAGGCCCTGGCACTGGGTGGCTGCGAGTCCGTGCAGAACGTTCTCGTGGTGAAGCGCACGGGTGCCGACATCGCCATGACCGCGGGCCGCGACCTGTGGATGGCGGATGTGGCGGACAAGCAGCCCACGACCTGCGAACCGGAATGGGTCGAGGCCGAGCACCCCCTGTTCCTGCTCTACACCTCGGGCTCCACCGGCAAGCCCAAGGGCGTTCAGCACTCCACCGGCGGCTACCTGCTGCATGCCGCCTTGACCACCAAGTGGACCTTCGACCTGAAGGCCGACGACGTGTTCTGGTGCACGGCCGACATTGGCTGGGTGACCGGCCACAGTTACATCACCTATGGCCCGTTGGCGCTTGGCGGCACAGAGATCGTCTTTGAAGGTGTGCCCACCTACCCCGACGCCGGCCGTTTCTGGAAGATGATCCAGGACCACAAGGTCAGCATCTTCTACACCGCGCCGACGGCCATCCGCTCCTTGATCAAGGCGGCCGAGGCCAACGCTGCAGTGCACCCCAAGAGCTACGATCTCAGCAGCCTGCGTCTGCTGGGTTCGGTGGGCGAGCCGATCAACCCGGCGGCCTGGGAGTGGTACTACCGCGAAGTCGGCGGCAACCGTTGCCCCATCGTCGACACCTTCTGGCAGACCGAGACCGGCGGCCACATGATCACTCCGCTGCCTGGCGTGACGCCCATGGTGCCGGGTTCGTGCACCCTGCCTTTCCCGGGCATCCAGGCCGCCATCGTGGATGAAACCGGCAAGGATGTGCCCAACGGGCAGGGCGGCATCCTGGTGGTCAAGAAGCCATGGCCTTCGATGATCCGTACCATCTGGGGCGATCCGGACCGTTTCGTGAAGAGCTACTACCCCGCCGACTTCCAGGGCAAGTACTACCTGGCCGGCGACGGTGCCATCCGCGACGAGAAAACAGGCTACTTCACGATCACGGGTCGCATCGACGACGTGCTGAACGTGTCGGGTCACCGCATGGGCACCATGGAGATCGAGTCTGCCCTGGTCAGCTGCACCGAACTGGTGGCCGAGGCCGCCGTGGTGGGCCGCCCTGACGACACCACCGGCGAGGCCATCTGCGCCTTCGTGGTGCTGAAGCGCCCGCGCCCCGTGGGCGACGAGGCCAAGGCCATCGCCAAGCAGTTGCGCGACCACGTGGCCAAGGAAATCGGCCCCATTGCCAAACCCAAGGACATCCGCTTTGGCGAGAACCTGCCCAAAACCCGGTCGGGCAAAATCATGCGCCGCCTGCTGCGCAGCCTGGCCAAGGGCGAGACCATCACCCAGGACACCAGCACGCTGGAGAACCCGGCCATCCTGACCCAACTCGACGAAACCTATTGATCTCGTCCTGAGCTGAGCCGCTTGATCCCCGCCTTGTGCGGGGATTTTTCATTGAGGCCTGGGTCGCAGACCCTTGACCACAGCTTGTCTCTGTAATTTCTGCCAAAGGGTGTGACACGCCCGGCCCCGTCGACGGGGCATTCCGTCTCGTGTCAACGGTTGATCGATGTCGGCAGGCGTCTTGGTCCTCCCGTCTCATCTTTCCTGGAATCCCGTCGGGCGCTCAAGATGGTGTGGCGCGGCAAGTGACGGGATGCCAGCGGTGTTACAGCCTGCAGCCTGGAAGGCGCCGTATTTGACTACCTTGTGAACCCAGCCCTGGGGCAGATCGCTCCTGTGGGGCCGTTCAACACAAGGAGGCAATATGAGACAGCATGCACAAAGTGGCTTCACGCTGATCGAGCTGATGATTGTGGTGGCCATCGTCGGCATCATGGCGGCGGTGGCCTTGCCGGCGTACCAGGACTACACGACTCGCACCAAGGTGACGGAGTTGATTTTGGCGGCTGCGCCGTGCCGATTTGGGGTCAGTGAACTGGTTCAGACCGCGCCAGACGCTGACCTGGGGGCGCGTTTCGCAAGGGCGTGCCAACCACAAGCCACCAAGTATGTGGAATCGGTTGCCGTCGATAAGAATGGTGAGATCGTCATCACGGGCAACCCAGTGACGCTTGCCAGACTTGGGGAGGCCAGCCGAGTTTTGACAATCACGCCGGTTGTCACCAAAGGCGACGCCCATTCATTCGAGGCATTGAGTGGCGTCACTGCTGGCGGTGCACAACTGCACGGCTGGGCCTGTGGCGCACGGGAGGGCAGCACGCCGATCAAGGGCCACACCACCATTGAAGCCAAATACCTGCCCGGCAGCTGCCAGGGCACCTACCCCTGAGGCTTCAGTGGCCTCTGCCGGCCTGAGGGCCGGCGGGCCACCGGTGAGTTGTGCTCAGCGCAGCACCAGCACCGGGATGGTGGAGTGGGTCAGCACCTGTTGCGTTTCGCTGCCCAGCAGCAGGCGCTTGATGCCTTTGCGACCATGCGAAGCCATCACGATCAGGTCGCACTTGTGTTTCTTGGCGGCGGCCAACAGGGCTTCGGCGATCAGGTCGGACTTGACGACGACCGATTTGGCCTTGAGCCCGTTTTCGGTGGCGGCCTTCTTGACGGCATCCACCACCGCCTGACCGTGATCGGTCCATTCCTTTTCGATGCGGCCCACTTCGTCGACGCTCAACGGCACCGAACCCTCGAAGTAGCTTTGCGGGTAACGCGGCACCACCTTGACGGCCACCAGTTCGGCACCCGCCAGCGTGGCCAGGTCAATGCCGGTCTTGACGGCCTTCTGAGACAGTTTGGAACCGTCGGTTGCAACAAGAATTCGCTTGTACATGAGGATCTCCTTGGGCTTCAGTAGAGGTCAGATTAGCGATCGAGCGCATTTTTTGGCTTGATCTGAATCAAGAGGGTGACACAGAATCGCGGTTAGGCTCAAGCTCATGATTTCCGCAAGCCCCGTGCCCCTTTCTTCGCTTGACCTGCTGGCGCCCCCGACGGAAGCCCAGCCGGTGGGGCGTGCGGCTGCCCGCGAATCCGAGCGACTGGGTTTGCTGGACGATCCCCATGAATGGCCGGTGTTTGGTCGCCGATGCGATGACACCGGGCCCTCCGAGGTGCCATCCGCTGCGGCCGCATCGGGCCCTTGGGAGTCTCAGGTGGTGCTGGAGGGCATGCACTGTGCCGCTTGCGCGTTGACCATCGAGCAGGCCTTGCTGGCGGTGCCGGGCGTTGTGGAGGCGCAGGTCAATGCGGCCACGCACCGTGCGCGCGTGGTGTGGCAGCCTGCCCAGGTCTTGCCGTCTCGCTGGATGTCGGCCGTGGGGTCTGCCGGGTATCGTGCCCTGCCGGCGCGCGATGCCTTCACCGTGGAGTTGCGTCAGCAGGAGCAACGGCGTGCGCTGTGGCGCCTGGGTGTGGCAGGCTTTTGCATGATGCAGGTCATGATGTACGCGTGGCCAGCCTACGTGGCCAATCCGGGTGACATGACCGACGACATGGCGCAACTGTTGCGCTGGGCCTCCTGGGTGCTGACCTTGCCGGTGATGCTGTTTTCGTGCAGCCCGTTTTTCCGAAATGCATGGCGTGACGTGCGGCAGCGCCGCATCAGCATGGATTTTCCGGTCGCCCTGGGCATGGCGGTCACCTTCGTGGTCAGTTCGGCGGCCACCTTCGATGCCAGCGGTCCCTTGGGCCATGAGGTCTATTACGACTCACTGACCATGTTCGTGTTCTTTTTGCTCACCGGCCGCTGGATGGAGCTGCGCCTGAGGGATCGCACGGCGGGGGCCCTGGAAGCCTTGATGAACCGCTTGCCAGACAGCGTGGAGCGCCGTGGCGCTGATGGGTTGTTCGAGCGCGTGGCGGTGCGCCGTCTGGGGGTGGGGGATGTGGTCCGTGTGCTGCCCGGCGAGGGCTTTCCGGCCGATGGCGAGGTGCTGGAGGGCGAGACCCTGGTCGACGAGGCTTTGCTCACCGGCGAGTCGCGTCCGGTGCGTCATGCCACAGGCTCATTGGTGACGGCGGGCAGCCACAATCTGTCGGCACCTGTGCTGGTGCGTGTGGCACGCCTGGGGGCTGAGACCCGCTTTGCCGAGATTGTCTCGATGATGGAGCACGCCTCCATGGACAAGCCTCGCCTGGCCTTGCTGGCAGACCGGCTGGCCCGTCCATTTTTGTTGGCCGTGCTGGCCGCGGCGGTGCTGTCCGCTGCCTGGTGGTGGTCGGTTGATCCGGGGCGAGCGCTGATGGTGGCCGTGGCCGTGCTGATCGTCACATGCCCTTGTGCTTTGTCGTTGGCCACCCCGGCCGCCATGTTGGCTGCGGCGGGGGCCTTGGCACGCCAAGGTGTGCTGGTGCGCAATCTGCAGGCGCTGGAAGCCCTGGCCGAAGTGGATCAGTTTGTCTTTGACAAGACGGGCACGTTGACCCGCGATGGCATGACGGTGCAGGCCATGCGCGTGCGGCCTGGTGTTGAGCCTTTGATGGCGCTGCGACTGGCCCGTGGTTTGGCGGCGCATTCGCTGCATCCTGTGTCGCGCTCCGTTCATGCTGCCCTGGGATTGATCCCGTCGTTGCGCAAGGAGGGGGCGGCGCCTGAAGACTTGTCTCCCGCCGTGCTGGCAAAGGTGCGAGAGGTTTCAGGCTCCGGGCTGGAGGGGCGGGCCGATCTGATGGGCCGAGGTGAAGCCAGCTACCGACTGGGTTCGGCCAGTTGGTGCGGCCTGAGCGCTGCGGAGGTCGACCGGGCAGGGGACCTGCAGCAGGTCTACCTGGCCGATGAGCAAGGTTGGTTGGCCACCTTTGAACTGCGGGAAGACGTGCGAGAGGATGCCGCCGAGGCCGTGCGTCACCTGCAGGCGCAGGGCGTGGGGGTGGCCCTGCTTTCGGGTGATCGTGCCGCGTCGGCCGGGCGGGTGGCGGGCCAGGTCGGTATTGCCCGCTTTCATGGCGACTGTGCCCCGGCCGACAAGCTGGCGATCATGCGCGAGGCCCAGCGTGAAGGGCATCATGTGGCGATGGTGGGTGATGGGCTCAATGATGGTCCGGTGCTCGCCGGTGCGCATGTTTCTTTTGCTTTTGGCAACGCAGTCCCGTTGGCACGTTCCCGTTCCGATTTTGTGGTGATGGGCGGGCAATTGTCGCGTTTGCCCGACACCGTGGCGCTGGCCCGTCGCACCTTGCGTGTGGTCCGCCAAAACCTGATCTGGGCAGCAGGCTACAACGCGATCTGTGTGCCCCTGGCGGTGGTGGGCTGGTTGCCTGCCTGGTTGGCCGGCCTGGGCATGGCCTTGAGTTCACTGATCGTGGTGCTCAACGCGGCCCGCCTGTCTTTGCCCAGCCTGTCTTTGCGGAGCCCATGATGGATATTCTTTTTCTGCTTATTCCGCTTTCGGTGGCCTTGGTGCTGCTGATTCTGGGGGGCCTGTGGTGGGCAATCCACCATGGGCAATTTGAGGGCGTGGAGCAGGAGGGAGAGCGGATTCTCAGGAACGATTGACGCACGTCAATGCACCTGTGCACGTTCGCTCTGACACTCGATCAGCAACTTAGAGGTAACCGATGAAGTCATCCAATACACAAGCTGCCCTGTACAACGACACCGTGGTCAGGCAGTTCTCAATCATGGCGGTGGTCTGGGGGGTGGTTGGCATGCTGGTGGGCGTTGTGATCGCCGCCCAGCTTGCTTGGCCCGAACTCAATTTAGGCATTCCATGGCTCAGTTATGGTCGCTTGCGACCTTTGCACACCAACGCCGTGATTTTCGCGTTCGGTGGTTGTGCGCTGTTTGCCACCAGCTACTACGTGGTGCAGCGAACCTGCCAGGTCCGTCTGTTCGCGGGTCCCTTGGCGGCGTTCACGTTCTGGGGCTGGCAATTGGTGATTCTGGCGGCGGCCATCAGCCTGCCTCTGGGTTACACCACCGGCAAGGAGTACGCTGAACTTGAGTGGCCGATCGACATCCTGATCACGCTGGTGTGGGTGTCTTACGCCATTGTGTTCTTCGGCACGGTCGGCATGCGCAAGGTGCGTCACATCTATGTGGCGAACTGGTTCTATGGCGCCTTCATCATTGCGGTGGCCATCCTTCACCTGGTCAACAGTGCTGAAGTGCCGGCTGGCTTCATGAAGTCGTACTCGGCCTACGCCGGTGTGCAAGACGCCATGGTGCAGTGGTGGTACGGTCACAATGCGGTGGGCTTTTTCCTGACCGCAGGCTTCCTGGGCATGATGTATTACTTCATCCCCAAGCAGGCTGGCCGTCCGGTCTACTCGTATCGCCTGTCCATCGTCCACTTCTGGGCGCTGATCTTCACCTACATGTGGGCGGGTCCTCACCACCTGCACTACACGGCTCTGCCTGACTGGACCCAATCGGTCGGTATGGTGTTCTCGCTGATTCTGCTGGCTCCGAGCTGGGGCGGCATGATCAACGGCATCATGACCCTGTCGGGTGCCTGGCACAAACTGCGTGACGACCCCGTCCTGCGCTTCCTGATCGTGTCCCTGTCGTTCTACGGCATGAGCACCTTCGAAGGCCCGATGATGTCCATCAAGACCGTCAACGCCCTGAGTCACTACACCGACTGGACCGTGGGCCACGTGCACTCGGGCGCCCTGGGCTGGGTGGGCTTGATCTCCATGGGTTCGCTCTACTACCTGATCCCGCGTCTGTTCGGCAAGAAGACCATGTACTCGGTGAAGGCCATTGAAGTGCACTTCTGGACGGCCACCATCGGCATCGTGCTGTACATCGCTGCGATGTGGATTGCCGGCGTGATGCAGGGTCTGATGTGGCGCGCCATCAATGCCGACGGCACGCTGACCTACACCTTTGTTGAAGGCGTCAAGGCGACCTTCCCGTTCTACGTGATCCGCGTGTCCGGTGGTCTGCTGTACCTGGGCGGCATGATCGTCATGCTCTGGAACACCTGGATGACTGCCATCTCGGGTCGCTCGGTCGACACCCCGGTGCCTGCTGTGGTCGCCCACGCTTGAGGAGAGAAAAACCATGAGTCAACACAACGCAAATCAAGCGGCTCCCGGCGCCTTCTCGCATGAGCGCATCGAAACCAGCAACTTCCTCATGATCGTTCTGATCCTGCTGGTGGTGGCGGTCGGTGGTCTGGTCGAAATCGTTCCGCTGTTCTTCCAGAAGTCGACTACCGAGCCGGTGAAGGGCGTGCAGCCTTACACCGCCCTCCAACTGGTGGGCCGCGACATCTACATCCGCGAAGGCTGCTACAACTGCCATTCGCAGATGATTCGTCCGTTCCGCGCTGAAACCCTGCGTTATGGCCACTACTCGGTGGCTGGCGAGTTCGTGTATGACCACCCCTTCCAATGGGGTAGCAAGCGTACCGGTCCCGATCTGCAACGTGTGGGCGGCAAGTACAGCGATGAATGGCATCGCATCCACTTGAACAACCCGCGTGACGTGGTGCCTGAGTCCAACATGCCGGCTTACTCCTGGCTGGACAAGTCCACCATCGATCCCGCTGTGGTGGCTCCTCGCATGAAGGCCTTGCGCACTGTGGGCGTGCCTTACACCGACGAGCAGATCGCTGCCGGTGGTGACGAAGTCAAGGGCAAGACCGAACAGGACGCGCTCGTGGCCTATCTGCAATCCTTGGGTCGTGCCCTCAAGTAAGGAGTCGTGATGGACATCACCACCCTTCGCATTGCAGCCACGCTGGCCTGCTTCGTGACCTTTGTCGGCATCATGGTGTGGGCCTTCTCGCGCCGCAATGCCGCAGGTTTCCAGGAGGCTGCACAGCTTCCCTTTGATCAAGACTGAACACAGAACGAGAGAGCACCATGAGTGACTTCACAAGCAACTTCTGGTCGGTGTACGTGTCGGCAGTGACACTGGGGGGCATTCTTGCCTGCCTGTTGCTGCTGTGGATCGCGTCCCGCAAGAAAGTGGCCGCCACGGCGGACAACACCACTGGCCACATCTGGGATGAGGACCTGCGTGAAATGAACAACCCACTGCCCCTGTGGTGGGTGGGCCTGTTCATCATCACCGTGGTCTTTGGCCTGGGCTACCTCACGTTCTACCCGGGCCTGGGTGACTTTGCCGGCAAGCTCGGCTGGTCGACCGCCAATGAGTACGAGAAGGAAGTGGCCAAGGCCAACAAAGAGCTCGAGCCCCTGTACGCACGCTTCACCAGCATGTCTGTGGAAGATGTGGCCAAGGACCCGCAGGCTGTGGCGATTGGCGAGCGTCTGTTCATGAACAACTGCGCTCAGTGCCACGGCTCTGACGCCCGCGGCAGCAAGGGCTTCCCGAACCTGACCGACGGCGATTGGTTGCATGGCGGCACGCCCGAAAAGATCACCGAGACCATCACCGGTGGCCGCATCGGCAACATGCCTCCCATGGCCGCTGCCGTGGGCACGGCTGATGACGTGAAGAACGTGGCCAACTACGTTCTGAGCCTCTCGGGCAGCCCCCATGACTCGCTGCGTGCATCGCTGGGCAAGGCCAAGTTTGGTGCCTGCGCTGCCTGCCACGGCGCTGACGGCAAGGGTAACCAGGCGCTGGGTTCAGCCAACCTGACCGACGACATCTGGCTGCATGGCTACGGTGAAGCCGCGATCATCAGCATGATCAACAACGGCAAGACCAACCAGATGCCGGCCCAGGCCGAGAAGCTCACAGCGGCTCAGATCCATGTGTTGGCGTCCTATGTGTGGGGCATGTCCAACCTGGCTCCCGCCAAGGCTGCCAAGTAAGGCTTGACCCTTGCGCCCGCCCGGACGCTGATTGACGTCCGGGCGGGTTTTCCTTTTCAATCGTGATGAGGCCCTGATGGGCCTGATCGGGGACTGTAGTTTGGAACCCACCTCAGGCGATCGTCGCAAAATCATTCCCATCGTTGCTGCCCCCGACGACAGCGCCGAGTTGGTGTCTCTGTACGCTGCCCAGCAGAAGATCCATCCCCGCTCTGTCAGCGGCTTTTTCAGTCAGTGGCGTTGGGCGCTGGTGATCTTCACGCAACTGGTTTTCTATGGGCTGCCCTGGCTGGAGTGGGGGCAACGCCAAGCCGTGCTCTTTGACTTGGGTGCGCGCCGCTTTTTCATTTTTGGCCTGGTTCTTTACCCCCAGGACTTCATCTATCTGACAGGCTTGCTGGTCATCTCGGCCTTGGCACTGTTCCTGTTCACGGCCGTCGCCGGCCGACTCTGGTGTGGCTATGCCTGCCCGCAAACTGTCTACACCGAGATCTTTCTGTGGATCGAGCACCACATTGAAGGGGATCGCCAGGCCCGCATCCGCCTCGATGACGCGCCGCTGAGCCTCGAAAAGATCGTCAAGCGCAGCTTCAAGCACATCGTCTGGCTGACCTTGTCGGTCTGGACGGGTTACACCTTTGTGGGCTATTTTTCGCCGATCCGGGATCTGGGCATGGCCTTTCTGACCACTCAGATGGGGGGCTGGGAGATCTTCTGGGTGCTGTTCTATGGCTTTGCCACCTATGGCAATGCCGGCTTCATGCGCGAGCAGGTGTGCAAATACATGTGCCCCTATGCCCGCTTCCAGAGCGCCATGTTCGACAAGGACACCCTGATCGTCACCTACGACGAGGCCCGCGGTGACCCTCGTGGCTCGCGTTCACGCAAGGCCGATCCTGCGGCGCTGGGCCTGGGGTCCTGTGTGGATTGCAGTCTGTGTGTGCAGGTCTGTCCGACGGGCATCGATATCCGCAAGGGGCTGCAATACGAATGCATTGGTTGCGGTGCCTGCGTGGACGTGTGCGACACCGTGATGGACAAGATGAACTACCCGCGTGGGCTCATCCGTTACTCCACTCAGAACGCAGTCTCCAACCAATGGGGGCGGCCCGAGATCATGCAGCGGGTGTTCCGGCCGCGGACCATTCTGTATGGCGTGGTGTTGCTGGCCCTTACCGTGGGGTTGCTGGCCAGTCTGGTGCTCAGAACCCCGCTCAAGGTCGACATCGTGCGTGACCGGGCAGCGCTTTCGCGCATTGTGTCCGGTGGGAAGCTTGAGAACGTCTACCGCCTGCAGATCATGAATGCGACCGAGAAAGAGCAGACCTATGTGATCAAGGCAACGGGCCTGGATGGCCTGGAGGTGGCCTCCGAGCAACAGGTGGTCATCGAGCCGGCCCAGTCGCGTTGGGTGCCGGTGCGCCTGCAGATACCTTATGGTGCGGTTCCTCCAGGGTCTCACACGGTCTACTTCGCTGTCGGCGAAGCAGCCGGTGGTGCCCATGTGTCTGAAAAATCTGTTTTCCTGGTGCCTCGCTGAGGTCAATGCCCTATGAACTCTTCCATCCCCTCCAAGTCTTCTGCCGCTGAGCCGACACCGCGTCCCTGGTGGACCCATGGCCATGTCTGGATGATCATTTCCGGTCCTGCCATTGTGGTGGTGGCGGGCTTTGTCACTTTGTGGCTCGCCATTCGCACGCCCGACCCGGTCATTGAGGCCGATTACTACAAGCGCGGTATCGAGATCAACCGGACCTTGCCCGATGTGGATCCCAAAGCCATGATGCCGGCCCTGCAGGGCCGCAACCACGCGGTCACGCCGACTCAGGATATTCCCGAGCCCAAGCGTTAAGCCTCTTACCGATTGGGCAGATGAGGGCTAGGATGGTTCAAACAACCGGAGAGCCTCATGCTGAATCAGCGCTTGATGTGGATCGCCTGGCCGGCCTTTTTGGTGGCAGGCGTGCTTGAAATACTGGTTTTTGCCGTCGTCGACCCCAATGATCTGTCATGGTTCGGCCAACCTGTGGAGTTGTCTCGCCAGGGGGTTTACACCATCGCCTTCTTTGCGTTCTGGGTGTGTGCGATCGTATCCAGCGGCTTGACCACGTTGCTGGCTCAGTCGCCGTTCGAGGTCAATCGCTGTCCGCTGCCGGGTTCCGACCGACCCGATGGCTGTCCCAAGCAAGAGGCTTCCTGCGTCTGACGCCTTGTGGGTCTGTTGCTTGGTGCGGCCAGACACGAGCCTATTTGTGCCTGCTTTCGTGCCTGCTTTCGTGCCCGCTTCCGCGGCCTGCTTCCAACTGGGTTGGCCCTCAACTTCAGATGTGAAAACACCCGGGTGGCCGGGTGCTTTTGTTTGTTTTTCTGTTTGTATGCCCAGCGGCAAAGCCTGTCGGTGATGTATCACCGGCCAGTGGGGTAGGCCCCCGGATCTTATTGGCAGGTCTGGGAATTCACGATGCGCTTGAGGGCATCGGTATCCAGAATGCGCACATGGCGCTGCTTGACCTCGACGATGTTCTCTTCCACAAATTTGGAGAACGTGCGGCTCACGGTTTCAAGCTTCAGGCCCAGATAGCTGCCGATTTCTTCACGCGTCATGCGCAGCACCAGCTCAGACTGGGAGAAGCCCCGCGCGTGCAGGCGCTGGACCAGGTTCAGCAAGAAGGCGGCCAGGCGTTCTTCGGCACGCATGCTGCCCAACAACAGCATCACGCCGTGCTCGCGAACGATCTCGCGGCTCATGATCTTGTGCACATGGTGCTGCAGTGCCGTCACTTCGCGCGACAGCTCTTCGATGCGGTCAAACGGCATCACGCACACCTCAGCATCTTCGAGTGCCACGGCGTCGCAGGTATGGTGGTCTTGAACAATGCCATCCAGGCCAATGATTTCACCTGCCATCTGGAAGCCTGTGACCTGATCGCGCCCATCTTCGGTCGCCACGCAGGTTTTGAAGAAACCCGTGCGGATCGCATACAGCGAAGTGAATTTTTCGCCATTGCGAAACAGTGTCGTGCCGCGCTTGACCTTGCGCCGGATCGCCACCACCTCATCAATGCGTTCAAGTTCTTCGGGCTTCAGGCCCATGGGCATGCACAACTCGCGCAGATTGCAGTTGGAGCAGGCAACTTTGATGGTTTGTGGGTTCATTCGCCTAGTAGAAGAGTCAGCGCTTGAGCTTAACGGTTTTGTAAGCTCGTTGGTTACAGGTGTGTCAAACATGGCTCCTCCTGATATGCCTCAAATTGTGACTTTGGGTGCGCGTTGCTCGCTTGATCCACATCAAGGCCTCATTCCTTGGCTGATGCACATTATGGTGTCCAGAAGGAAAAATGCCAGATGAATGTCGTTTCGCCAGAGCTGTTGCGTCGGTTTGATGTGCCGGGGCCCAGGTACACCTCCTATCCTACGGCCGACCGCTTTGTTGAGGCTTACACCGAAGCAGATTACCGGCAAGCTCTGGATCAGCGTCGCGGTGGAGGGGCTGCAACGTTGGCTCTGCCTCTTTCCCTGTACATCCACATTCCCTTTTGCGAGTCGCTTTGCTACTACTGCGCCTGCAACAAGATCATCACCAAGCACCCTGAGCGGGCCGATGAGTACTTGCGCTACCTGGGGCGCGAGGTCGATCTGCATGTGCAGCAGATCGGTACGGGTCAGGCGGTCAGTCAGCTGCATCTGGGCGGGGGCAGCCCCACCTTTCTCAGCGATGAGCGCTTGAGCGAACTCATGGCCATGTTGCGGCGCAATTTTTCGCTGGCACCCGGTGGCGAGTATTCCATCGAGGTCGATCCACGCACCGTTACCCGGGATCGCCTGGCTCACCTGGCTCGCCTGGGCTTCAACCGGCTGAGCTTCGGGGTGCAGGATTTCGATCCCGCCGTTCAAAAGGCGGTGCACCGCATTCAACCCGCAGAACAGGTGTTCGATCTGGTGGCGGAAGCCCGTCGCCTTGGTTTCGAGTCGATCAACGTCGATCTGATCTATGGCCTGCCGCGGCAGACCCCCGAATCGTTTGATCGCACCCTGGCCCAGGTGACCGAATTGCGGCCTGACCGCATTGCCCTGTATGCCTATGCGCACCTGCCTGAGCGTTTCAAGCCGCAGCGCCGCATTGTTTCAGCTGAGTTGCCGGGGGGGCCGGCCAAGGTGTCGATGTTGTCACGTTCGCTGTCGGCCTTCATCGAGGCCGGTTATGTCTATGTGGGCATGGATCACTTTGCCTTGCCCAATGACGCACTGGCCGTGGCCAAGCGCCAAGGGCGTCTGCATCGCAACTTCCAGGGTTACAGCACCCAACCCGATTGCGATCTGATCGGTCTGGGGGTATCGGCCATCGGGCGAGTCGGGGCGACTTACAGCCAGAACGCCAAGACCCTGGAAGACTATTACGACTACCTCAACCAGGGGCGCCTGCCCGTCGTTCGGGGTTTGGCCTTGTCGCGCGACGATCTGGTCCGGCGCGCCGTCATCATGGCGTTGATGTGCCAAGGGCGACTGGTGTACGAGTCGATCGATCTGGCTTGGTTGATCGACTGCCGCAGCTATTTCGCGACCGAAATGGGTCTGTTGCAGGATCTGGCCAAGGATGGCCTGCTCACCATGGATGACTCTGGCATCGAGGTCACGCCGAACGGTTGGTTCTTCATCCGTGCCATCGCCATGGTCTTTGACCGCTATTTGCAGGCCGACCGCAACCGTGCCCGTTTCTCACGCATCATCTGAGCCTCGCTGTCACTCGGTCCGGTGGATCCGGGTTGGCGCTTGTCTGCAAGGAGGCGGATGGTGTTGAGCTCTCTGGCATGGACGGCCTTGTTGATGGGGTTGGCAGGTGGTCCCCATTGCGTTGCCATGTGCGGTGCCGCCTGCACGGCCCTGGGGCGTTCCTCGGGTGGGACTGAGCAGCCGATTCAATGGTTGCCTGCGGATCCGGCGGGCGCCGTTGCCCGTTCGCGCTTGAACAGTTTGCCCACCGGGCGCGAATGCCTGTTTCAGGTTGGGCGGCTGATCGGTTATGCCGGCGCCGGCGCCCTGGCCGCGGTGGCCGTGGGGGCGTTGGCGTGGCTCAGTGGCAAGACGGCTGTCTTGCGACCTGTGTGGAGCCTGTTTCATGTCGCAGTTCTTGCCTGGGGGCTTTGGCTGGTGATCCAGGCCGAGCAGCCGGCCTGGGTGCAGGGCGCCGCCCGCTCGGTCTGGCAGCGGGTACAACCCTTGACGGCGCGTGGGAGTGGCGTTTTTGCGACAGGTGTGGCCTGGGCCTTCATGCCTTGTGGCCTGCTTTATTCGGCCCTGCTGGTGGCCGGTTTGGCGGGCGGGCCGGCCGAAGGTGCTCTGGTCATGGCCTTGTTCGCCCTTGGCGGCAGTGTGTCTTTGTTGGCGGGACCTTGGCTCTGGCGCTCGCTCCAGCAGCGGGTCAACGGTTGGCGGCAGGATTGGGGCACGCGGATGGCGGGCTTGTTTCTTTGCGCTTTGGCCGGTTGGTCCCTGTGGTTGGACGTCGCCCATCGCGTGGCTGAGTGGTGCCAGTAACAGGTCTGGGACGCGTTCACTGAGTCTCATCGGAATCAGGTTTGTCGCGCGTCACTTGCTAGAGGTAAAAGTTGTCTCAAAATCCCGCCATAATGGTTTCGTAAGACTGACTCTCTGGTCAGCTATTTTCGAATCCATGGAAGACAGCAAGAGCAAGCTCATCGACATTCAGCGGTTGCGCAAAGGCATGTTTGTGCAGCTTGAGCTCGGCTGGATGGATCATCCCTTTCCGATGGGCAGTTTCAAGATCTCCTCCGACGAGCAGATCCAGACCCTGCGCTCGCTGGGGCTCAGCCAGATCCGGTACGTGCCCGCGCGAAGCGACGTGCAAGTCGATGAGTCCCCCTCTCAAGCGGTGCCGGCCGTGGGCGATGCGTCTTCGCCGGAACCCCAAGAACCTGACCAGGCACCGGCGTTGCCGCAGGGCTCGGGCGCAGACCGGGCACGCCAGGCGCGTCTGGCTGCACGCCTGGCGCAAGAGCGTTGCCTGGAGGTCTGCGAGCGTCGCTTCTTTGATGCCACCCGCCAGTACAAGAAGGTGGGTGAGCAACTGCGGCTGAGCCCTCAGGACGCCAAGCGTCAGAGCGAGGAACTGGTGGGCTCTTGTGTGTCCGAGCTGCTGGCCAATGGCGAATCGGTCATCCGCCTGCTGACCGAGGTGTCGGGCGATCGAAGCGCCACCCATCCCATCAATGTGATGGTGATCTCGCTGCTGTTGGGCAAGGCCCTGGGCCTGGAAGAGGCTGCCCTGAAGGATTTGGGCTTGGTGGCCATGTTGCACGACATCGGCAAGCTTGAGTTGCCTGACCGCGTGCGTTCATTCGATGACCAGTTCACTACCGCCGAGTACCGCATGTACCAGGAGCACGTCGAACAGGGCGTGATTCTGGCGCAGCGCATGGGGCTTGCGCCGGGTGTGATCAAGGGCATTTCGCAGCACCACGAGATGGCCGATGGCAGTGGCTTTCCGATGCGGCACAAGGTTGATCGCCTGGAGACACTGGGCAAGATCGTGGCGTTGGTCAATCGCTATGACAACCTCTGCAACCCCTCGCGTCTGGCCATCGCGCTGACCCCGCACGAAGCGCTGTCGGTGATTTTTGCGCAGATGAAAGCCCGCTTCGACACTACGGTGCTGGGTGCCTTCATCCGCATGATGGGCGTGTACCCACCGGGTTCGGTGGTCCAGTTGGTGAACGACCGGTTTGCCCTGGTGGTGTCGGTCAATTCGTCCCGCCCGTTGCGGCCCCGGGTGCTGGTGCATGATCCGATGGTGCCTCGCTCCGAGGCGCTGATCCTGGACCTGGAGCAGGTCCCTGAGCTGGGCATCAAGCGCAGCCTCAAGGCCTCGCAACTGCCCAAGGCGGCACTGGACTATCTGTCGCCACGCCAACGCATCTGCTACTTCTTTGAACGGGCCGTGGAGGCGCCTTCTCCGGCTGGAGCCGAACAGTGACCGACGCCCAGGCCGGGCCCAGCCTGGAGGGTCTGCTGGAATCGGTCTGGTTGGTGGAGACGGCGGGGCTCACTGTGTGCTGGGTCAACCGGGCGGCCTGTGCGCTCTTGGGACATGTCGCGCCTGAGGCCGTGTTGGGGCGGCCGGTGACCGATCTGGCGGTCTCGCCCGAAGACATGGTCTTCTGGGCCACGGTCCAGCCGGATGGGGATCCGGGGCTGTGGTCAGAAACCGTGCTGCGCCGCTTGGATGGTTCCGTGCTTCCCGTCGAGCGGCGCGTCACCCTCACACGACTTCCCGATGGTGCACCCGCATACCAGGTGGTGATGCTGGACCGGAGTCGGGAGCAGCACGCAACGAATGAATTCGAGCAGTTGGTGGCTGAGTTGCGCGCCACCCTGGATTCGACGGCCGATGGCATGCTGGTGTGCAGCCTGCGTGGCGAGGTGAGGGCGTTCAACCGCCGCTTCAGTCAAATCTGGTCGATCCCCGAAGCGCTGCACACCCAGCGTGATGATGGCGCGCTCCACGCCCATCTGATGGCTTCCGTGCTGGACCCTGAGCTTTACCAGCAGCGGCTTGCCGAATTGGCCGCCAGCCCCGACCTGCAGGTGAGCGACACCTTGTTGTTGAAGGATGGCCGGGTGCTTGAACGCGCCTGCGTGACGCAGATCAGCCGGGGGCGAGCGGTGGGCCGGGTCTACTCGTTTCGCGACATCACGGACCAGGTGGCTGCTCAGGCCGAGCTTCGGCGCGCCGCCAAGGTGTTTGAATGCAGCCTCGACGCCGTTTTCATCGCCACCGCCGAGGAGGTCCTGATGGCGGTCAATCCCGCGTTTTTGCGTCTGGCTCAGGCCGATGCCGACACGTTTGTCGGCACTGCGCCCTGGCTGGGGCGTGCGGCGGGGGCTTTGTTTGCCGACCCGGCTGACCCTGCGTTGATGGATCACATCCGGCAGCGGCGTGAGCAGCAGGGTTTCTGGGAGGGCGAGGTCTGGTTGTGCCGTGATGACGGCAGTCGTTGCCCGGTGCAATTGTCCTGGGTCCAACTCCATGATGAGCGGGCCGGCCTGGGTCAGAGCATCGGCTTCTTCCGAGACCTGACCGCGCAGCAGGCAGCTCAACGCCGCATTGAGCAACTCGCCTACAGCGATGCCCTCACCGGCCTGCCCAACCGCCTTCTGCTGTCGCAACGAGTGGATTTCGCGCTGAACATGGCGCGGCGCCATGCCGTCAGCTTTGCCGTGTTGTTCCTGGACCTCGATCGATTCAAGAACATCAACGACTCACTGGGCCATCAGTTCGGCGACCGGGTGCTGATCCAGGTGGCCGAACGCATCCGATTGTGTCTGCGCGACGTGGACACCCTGTGCCGCCTCGGAGGGGATGAATTTGTCCTGTACCTGCATGACGTGGAGGTGGCCGGGGCAGAGCGCGTTGCCTCGCGTGTGCTGGAGGCGCTGTCCCGTCCCTTTTTGCAGGACGACATGAACTTCAGCATCGGCTGCAGCATCGGCGTGGCCATGTACCCGGGCGACGGCGACACCCTTGACGAGCTGATCAAGCACGCCGACACCGCCATGTACGAGGTCAAGGGGGCAGGGCGGGGGCATATTCGCTTCTATCGCCCGCAGATGAATGTGGACATGCTCTCCCGCATGAAGCTGGAGACGGCGCTGCGCCAGGCCATCGAGCGGCAGGCCTTTCACTTGCACTACCAGCCTCAGCTTCATCTGACCTCGGGCCGTCTCATCGGCGCCGAAGCCTTGATCCGATGGTCGGATCCCGAGCGGGGCGCGGTCTCACCCGGACAGTTCATCCCGCTGGCAGAAGAGTCGGGACTGATCGTGCAGATCGGTGCCTGGGTGCTGGCCGAGGCCGTCGGCCAGGCCACCGCCTGGTGGCGTGCCGGCACCCCGCTTCAGGTGTCGATCAACGTGTCGGCGCTGCAGTTCAGGCAGCCGGACTTCGTGGAGCGCGTGGCGCAAGTGCTGGGTCAGCTTGGCTTGCCGCCCGCGTTGCTGGAGCTAGAACTCACAGAATCCATCCTGGTGCAGGATGCGGATGAGGTCTTGCAGCGGCTGCGCGCACTGGCGGCCCTGGGCGTGCATCTGGCGATTGATGATTTCGGGACCGGCTACTCCAGCCTGGCCTACCTGAAGAAGTTCCCCATCAGCAAACTGAAAATCGACCAGTCCTTTGTGCGCGGCCTGCCGGGGGATGACAGTGACGTGGCCATCGTCGCTGCCATGATTGGCCTGGCACGGGCCATGGGCTTGTCCGTCATTGCCGAGGGGGTTGAAACGGAAGATCAGCGCGCAGCGCTGCTGCGGCTGGGCTGCGATGAATACCAGGGCTTTTTGTTTTCACCCGGCGTGTCTGCGGCGAAATTTGCCGGTTTTCTGCAGGGGCCTGCTCGGGTCGCCTGAGGTTCCTGATGTGCCTCGGCGTTGCAGCAGAGGCCGGTTCAGCCGCTCAGGCCCTTCCACGCCATGTAGGCAGCCAGCAGGTACAGCAGGCTGGCAAACACCCGTTTGAGCTTTTTCACCGGCAATTGGTGGGCCGCCTTGGCGCCCAGTGGGGCGGTCAACACACTGCAGGCTGCGATCACGCCCAGCGCAGGCAGCCAGATGTAGCCAAACGAGGCAGGGGGCAGTTGGGTCAGTGACTGCCCGGCAATCACATAGCCCACCACATTGGCCACCGCAATCGGAAACCCAAGGGCCGCCGAGGTGGCCACGGCATTGTGGATGGGCACATTGCACCAGGTCATGAAGGGCACGCTCACAAAGCCGCCACCCGCACCCACCAGGCCCGACAGAAAACCGATCACGCCGCCGCCGGCCAGCTGGCCGGCCATGCCGGGCATCTGGCGCGCTGGGGCGGGCTTCTTGTCGAGGAACATCTGGGTGGCCGAAAAGCCCACGAACAGCGCAAAGAAAATCGCCAGGGCACTGCCCTTGAGCAAGGCAAAAACACCCATGCTGGCCACCGCACCGCCGAGCACGATGCCGGGGGCCAGCCCACGCACCAGATCCCATCGCACGGCACCGCGTTTGTGGTGTGCTCGCACGCTGGAGATGGACGTGAACATGATGGTGGCCATGGACGTGGCAATCGCCATTTTCACGGCCAGATCGGCTGCCACACCCTGGCGGCCCAGGATGGCTGTGATGAAGGGCACCATCAGCATGCCGCCACCAATGCCCAGCAGCCCCGCCAGGAAGCCCGAGAAAATGCCCAGCAGGGCCAGTTCAAGAATCAGGATCGGCTCAAGCAGCATGGTGGTGGCACCTGGATGCGACGGCAGACAAAAACAAGCCGGCGCGAGGCCGGCTTGTTCGGGAAGAAGGTGTCTGCGAGTGCCACCGGACCGGCATCCTGAACCGGGGGTTCAGGTGGGCAAGGGCAGACTGGCGTTGGGTTCATCTGACGCGAGACGATCACGCTCACCAGCCGATGTACCAAGCCCGGGCTCAGAGAGCATTGGTTCAAGGAAATATAAAGCCCGGCATGCACTGCAGACGGTTGCCATTGTAGGCCCGCCGAAGGGGGGCTGGCGGCAATCTGGCCCAGATCTGCACCTGTGAGGGGGCTTTGCTTGACAGCGCCCGGTCGATGGGGGCTGGAGCCTGGTAACAGGCCCTAGATCAGGTGGCCGTCGCCGCCCAGAGCGTTGTCGAGTTGGCGAATCAATTGGTTCAGACGCTCGGCATCGTGTGCGCTGAGCGCACCGGTCGGCAGGCTGGCCGCGGGCGAGGGGTGTGGGGTGGGGGCCTGCCGGGCCTGGGCCTGGGCTTGCAGATCGGCGTTTTCGCGATCGGCCAGCTCAAAAGCAAAGTTCAGGGCGGCCAGCACGGCAATGCGGTCGCGTGCACGCACCTTGCCCGCGTCGCGGATCTTGCACATCGCCGTGTCCAGGCGCTCCACGGCGTCCAGCAGGCGCGACTCTCGGCCATCAGGGCAGGCCAGCAGATAGCTCTGCTGCATGATCTGGACTTCGACTTGCTTCATGCGGCCTTGTCCTCGGAGGGTTCGGTGGGCAGCGGTGGCAGGCGCTCCAGCAGGGCCTCGACACGGGAGCGCGCGGCATTCAGCCGCGACTTCAGGCTGTCACGTTCGCGCCCCAGGGCCGCCACCTGCTCGGTGAGCAAGGCGTTGGTGCGTTGCAGCTCTTCGTGGCGCACCAGAAGCCGCTCAACGCGATCGGCGATCTGGTCAATGGGGTGCAGGTCGGAGGGTGCCATACAGCCGGCTATTGTAGGACGGGCGTCAGTGAATGGTTCTAAAATCCGGATTGTTGGTGCTCGCGGTGTGGTTCACACACCGCAGTTCAACGGGAAGCAGGAACGGGCAGGCGTCACGCGCCCCGCCTCCAACCTGCGCTGCCCCCGCAACGGTCAAGCAGACGAGCCTTTTTCAGGCTCCGCCTTTCTCCAACAAGCCACTGGATGTTCTGAACACGCATCTGGGAAGGCGAGGAGGGTTGTCTCTGCCAGCCCGGATACCGGCCAACAAGGTGAATGCCAAGGCCTGCCCGTTCAGGCCCTGGTGTTCGTGACGTCCAAGTGCCGGCGGGGAAGCCGGCGCGGACCTATTTTGCTGACCTGTCCCCGTCCCATGAAGAACCCTTCCGTTCAATCCTCCGTCCGTGTGTCCGTCCGTGCGCGCGCTCGCCATGGCCTGAGCCCTCTCGCCCTGGCCGCCGGCCTGTGTGTCCTGCAGGTGGCCGCGCAGGCCGCCGAGCTGCCTGTCCTGGTCGCAGGCTTGAACCCGCTCAAGGAAACCGTGGTCACTGCCACGCGCACCGAGCAGCCCCTGGCCGACCTGGTGGCTGATGTCACCTTGATCGATCGTGAAACCATCGAAAACAGTGGTGCCACCGCGCTGGCCGACGTGCTGGCCCGTGTGCCCGGCATTGAAATTTCCCGCAATGGTGGCCCCGGCACGACCACCAGCTTGTTCATGCGTGGGGCCGAGACCCGTTTCACCGCTGTGTTCATTGACGGCATCCGGGTGGATTCACAGTCCACCGGCGGCGCCGCCTGGGAGGCCATCCCCCTGGGCCTGATCGACCGCATCGAAGTGCTGCGTGGCCCGGCGGGGGCCGTCTACGGCTCGGACGCCATCGGCGGCGTGGTGCAGATCTTCACCAAGAAGGGCGAGGGCGCACTCAAGCCTTATGTCGGCATGGGCATCGGCAGCCTTCGCAGCACCCACCTGGAAGCCGCCCTCAGCGGTGCCGACGGGGCCATCGACTACGCGCTGGGGGTGCAGAACGAGACCAGCCTGGGCTTCAATGCCCGCCCCATCGCCACGGCCAACCCCGACCGTGACGGCTACCGCAGCAACTCGGGCTATGCCCGCCTCGGCGCCCAGCTCAACCGCGACCAGCGCCTGGAAGCGACCCTGCTCGGCAGCAACATGAACTCGGGCTATGACGCCAGCCTGAGCAAGGACGACCGCAACATGCACCGTCTTTACGCCGCCGGCCTGAACTGGTCGGCGCGCTGGAACGAGGGCTACAGCACCCGCGTCAGCGTCACCGAATCGTCCGACCACTACACCACCCAGCCCAGCCCCTACCAGACCAACACGCGGGTGCGCGGCTACCTGTTCCAGAACGAATGGAAGCGTGGCGCGGCCAATTGGACCGTGGCGCTCGAACGCCGGGAAGACCAGCTGCAGAACGCCCCCATCGACCGCAGCCGCTCGCAGGATGCGGTGGCCCTGGGCTATGGCCTGCGTTGGCAGGCCCACACCGTGCAGCTCAACCTGCGCCATGATCGCGACAGCGAATTCGGCAGCCACAACACGGGCAGTGCGGCCTATGGCTACGCCATCACGCCCGCCTGGCGTGCCACGGTGTCGGCCGGCACCGCCTTCCGTGCCCCCACGCTGTACCAGCGCTTCAGCGAGTACGGCCTGGCCTCGTTGCAACCCGAGACCAGCCGCAACCTCGAGGCCGGCCTGCGTTACCAGCAGGGCAGCAGCCTGTTCAGTGTGGTGGCCTACCGCAACACGGTGGACAACCTGATCAACTTCGGTGGCGCCGGTGCCTGCTCGTCGCCTTACGGCTGCTATGCCAACACCGGTCGCGCCCGCTATGAAGGCCTGACCTTCACGGGCGAGCAGCGTGTCGAGACCGTGCTGCTGCGCGGCTCGCTCGATGTGCAAGACCCGAAGGACCTGATCACCGGCAAGCAATTGGCCCGCCGCTCGCGCGAGCACGGTACCTTCAGTGCCGAGACCCGCCTGGCGCAATGGAACCTGGCTGCCGAGGCGCAATGGTCGGGTCGCCGTTTCGACAACGCCGCCAACACCGTGACACTGGGGGGCTACACCCTGTTCAACCTGCGTGCCAGCACCGACATCGCGCCGGATTGGAAGCTTCTGGCCCGCCTCAACAACCTGGCCGACAAGTCCTACCAACTGGCCAACACCTACGCCACCCCGGGCCGCAGCGTGTACTTGGGCCTGATCTGGGCCCCGCGCTGATGGCCGCGCTGGCGCCAGTGGTGCTGGTGGCCGCACCCGCTTCTGGCCAGGGCAAGACCACGGTCGCTTCGGCCCTGGCCCGCTTGCACAGCCGGGCCGGGCGGCGGGTGCGGACCTTCAAGTGCGGGCCCGATTTTCTCGACCCCTGCTGGCTGGCCTTGGCCAGCGGCGGCCCCGTGCACTCGCTGGACCTGTGGATGAACGGTGAGGCCGACTGTGCGGCCCGCCTGCAACAGGCTGCCGCCGACAGCGATCTGGTGATCGTCGAAGGCGTGATGGGCCTGTTCGATGGCCAGCCCAGCGCAGGCGATCTGGCGCGCCGCTTCGGCTTGCTGGTGTTGGCCGTGATCGACGGCTCGGCCATGGCCGGTACCTTCGGCGCCTTGGCCTATGGCCTGCAGCATTACCAGCCGGGGCTGCCCTGGCTGGGCGTGCTGGCCAACCGGGTGGGCAGCGAGCGCCACGCCTACATGCTGCGTGACGGCCTGCGCGACCCCGCCACCTGGCTGGGGGCCTTGCCCCGCAGTGCCGATTGGGCCCTGCCCGAGCGGCACCTGGGCCTGGTGCAGGCGGGTGAATTGCCCGATGCCCTGGCCCGCCTCGATGCGGCGGCCGACGCCTTGGCCAACACCCCCATCGGCCAGCGTGCGCTGGCCGACTGGCCGGCCTGGCAGCCTCCGGTCGACCTGCCCGCGGCCCCGGCGCCGGTGTCGACTTTGCTGGCCGGCCGGCGGGTGGCCGTGGCCCGTGATGCCGCCTTCTGTTTCATCTACCCGGCCAACCTGGACTGCCTGCGCGCCCTGGGCGCCGAGGTGGTGTTTTTCTCGCCCTTGACCGATGCGGCCTTGCCCGACTGTGACGCCTTGTGGCTGCCCGGTGGCTACCCCGAGCTGCACGGCCCGGCCCTGGCCGGCAACCCCACGATGCGCCTGAGCCTGCAGGCCCACGTGGCCGCTGGCCGCCGGGTCTGGGCCGAGTGCGGCGGCATGATGGCCTTGTTCGACAGCCTGGTCACCCGTGAGGGCGAGCGGTACGCCGGCTTCGGCCTGCTGCCGGGTCAGGTGCTGATGCAAAAGCGCCTGGTGGCCCTGGGGCCGCAGCAATGGACGCCCGAGCCCGGCGGCGGCACTTTGCGTGGCCACACCTTTCACCATTCGCTTTGCGAGACCGCATTGCAGCCCGTGGGCCGCAGCGTGCGTCCGGGCGTGTCGCCCCATGGCAGCGAAGGCGAGGCCGTGTATGGCCTGGGTCCGGTGCGGGCCAGCTACTTCCATGCCTGGTTCCCCTCGGCCCCCGAGGCGGTGGCTGCCTTGTTCCTGCCGGAGGCGCGACCATGAGCCACGCCTACCGTGAACTGATCCTGGGCGGCCAGAAGAGTGGCAAATCGGCGCGGGCCGAGCACCAGGCGGCCCAATGGTTGGCCCAGCCGCAGCGACAGGCGGTGTTGATCGCCACGGCCCAACCCTGGGACCCTGAGATGGCTGCACGCATCGAGCGCCACCAGAGCGACCGTGCCCAGCGTGTGCCGGGCCTGAAGACCGTCGAGTCGCCACTGGACTGGCCTGCTGAACTGCAGCGCCTGAGCCGGCACGACACCCTGGTGGTGGTCGATTGCCTGACCCTGTGGCTGACCAATCTGATCATGCCCATCGACCCGTCAGCCGCGGTGGGCGTTGATGGACTGGCCCGGCGCATCAGCGAGGCGGCCGAGGCCCTGGCCCGTGCTTCGGGTCCGGTGCTGCTGGTCAGTAACGAGATCGGCCTGGGGGTCATCCCGATGGGGCGCGAGGTCCGGGCCTTTGTCGATGCGCTGGGCCAGCTCAACCAGCGCCTGGCCCAGGTCTGCGACCGCGTCACCTTGATGGCCGCTGGCCTGCCCCTGACTCTGAAGGCCCCCGCTTGAAATCCTGCACCTTCCTCCGATTCCCGCTGGCGTGGCTGTTGCTCGCGATGCTGAGCAGCCTGTGCCAGGCCGCGGCCCCCATCGAACTGCAGGATGACCGCGGCGTCAGCGTGCAACTGGCCCAGCCGCCGCAGCGCATCATCAGCCTGCTGCCCTCGCTGACGGAGTCCATCTGCGCCATGGGTGGCTGTGCCCGCCTCGTGGGGGTGGACCGTTACTCCACCTGGCCTGCGTCGGTGCAGGCCCTGCCGCACCTGGGGGGGCTGGACGACGCCAACATCGAGGGCATCGTGGCCTTGCGGCCCGATGTGGTCTTGCTGGCCAAGTCGGCCCGTGCCACGCCCCGGCTGGAGCAGCTCGGCCTCAAGGTGGTGGCCCTGGAGCCGCGCAGTTACGCCGATGTGCAACGCGTGCTGGGCAAGATCGGCGTGGTCCTGCAGGTGCCCGATGCGCAGGGCGCGGCGCGCATCTGGCGCCAGATCGATGCCGAGGTCTCGGCCGCCGCCCAGTCGCTGCCGCCGAAGGTGCGCAACACCCGGGTGTATTACGAAGTCAACCGAGCGCCCTATGCGGCCAGCGAATCGTCCTTCATCGGCGAGACCCTGAGCCGGCTGGGCGCGCGCAATGTGGTGCCCGCCTCGCTGGGCCCCTTTCCCAAGCTCAACCCCGAGTATGTGGTGCGCGCCAACCCTGACCTGATCATGATTGGGGACCGCAACTTCGAAGGCCTGATGCAGCGCCCGGGTTGGGATCGCATCCGCGCCGTGCGCGAGGACCGCATCTGTCGCTTCAGCGCTGCCGAATCCGATGTGATGGTGCGCCCCGGCCCCCGCATGGGCGAGGCCGCACGCCTGATGGCGCGTTGCCTGCAGGAGCGCTCGCCATGAGCCCACGCGCCTGGCGGCCGGCCGCCGTGCTCTTCGTGCTGGTGCTGCTGGTGGCCGGTCTGCTGGCGCTCAGCCTGGGCGTGGGCAGCACCGGTTTCCAGCGGGTGACCCAGTTGTTCGACGACCCCCTGGCCGCCCAGATCGTGCTCGACATCCGCCTGCCCCGCTCGCTCGGGGCCCTGGCCGCCGGGGCTTTGCTTGGGCTGGCCGGCTCCGTGGCGCAGGGCTTGTTCCGCAACCCGCTGGCCGACCCCTACCTGCTGGGCAGTGCCTCAGGGGCTTCGCTGGGCGTGGCTTTTGCCCTGGTGTGGCTGGGGCAAAGGCCCTTGAACCTGCTCTTGTCATCCGACTGGCTGATGCGCCTCGGCCTCACCGGCGCCGCCTTTGTCGGTGCCGTGGGCGCCGTGTTGCTCACCCTGGCGCTGGCGCGAGGCGTGCAGCAGACCCTGCGCCTGTTGCTGGCCGGGGTCATCGTGGGCGTGGTGTTGGGCGCCATCACCTCTTTGCTGCTGCTGCGCGTGCCCGAGATCATGCAACCCATGCAAGCCTTCATGCTGGGCAACACCGGCTTTGTCGGCTGGACCTCGGCCCTGCTGATGGGCGCGGTGTGGTGCGTGTGCGCCCTGGTGGCGCTGGGGGCGGCCCGGGGCCTGGACGGACTGTCGCTCGGTGAATCGACGGCCCTCAGCCTGGGCCTGCCACTCGGCGTTTTACGCGCGGTGCTGGTGGCCGTGCTGGCGTTGGCCACCGGCACGGCCGTGGCCCAGACCGGCTTGATTGCCTTTGTCGGCCTGGCGGCGCCGCACCTGGTACGCGGGCTGGTCAAGACGGGCCATGCCTGGCAGCAGCTGCTGGCCAGCCTGACCGGCGGCTGCCTGCTGATGCTGGCCGACGTGCTGGCGCGTGGCCTCACGGCACCACAGGAGTTGCCCGTGGGTGCCTTGACGGCGGTCCTGGGCGGCAGCTACCTGCTGTGGCTCATGCACCGACGCGACAGCCTGGGGGGCGGCGCATGAGCGCCGTGGTCGCCTCCTCCACGCTGGCCCTGCAGGCCCGGGGCGTGAGCGCCCGGCTCGGTGAGCGACCGGTGCTGCACGCCATCGACCTGGGCTTGCGCCAGGGGGCCTGGACCAGCATCGTGGGCCCCAACGGGGCCGGCAAATCGACCTTGCTGCGGGCGCTGGCGGGCCTGCTGCCCTGCGCTGGCGAGATCACCCTGCTGCAGCGCCCCTTGCGCCAATGGCCCGCGCGCGAGCGGGGGCGCACCGTGGCCTGGCTGGGGCAGGGTGAACAGGCGGCCCACGACCTGCGGGTGCTTGACGTGGTGATGCTGGGGCGCCTGCCCCACCGCGGCTGGCTGGCCGCGCCCGGCGCCGCCGACCACGCGGCCGTGGAGCAGGCCTTGCGCAGCACCCAGGCCTGGGAATGGCGCGAGCGCAGTCTGGGCCAGCTGTCGGGCGGCGAGCGCCAGCGCGTGTTGCTGGCCCGCGCCCTGGCCGTGCAGGCCCCGGTGCTGTTGATGGACGAGCCCCTGGCCAACCTGGATCCACCGCACCAGTCCGACTGGCTGGACACCGTGCGCCAACTGGTGGGGCAGGGCCGGACCGTGGTCAGCGTGCTGCATGAACTCGGCATGGCTTTGCAGGCCGAAGAGCTGGTGGTGATGGCGCAAGGCCGCATCTGCCACCACGGCAGCACCGAGGCCCCGGCCACGCACCGCGCGCTGGAGCAGGTGTTTGACCAGCGCCTGAAGATCCACCCGGTCCAGGGGCAATGGGTGCCCCTGCCCGTGGCCCGGGCCGAACCCACGTCAGAACCCACATCCCACCCCCACACTTCCTGAAGACCTCCCATGCAGATCGAAACCCCCCCCACCGAAAAGCCTTATGACAAAGCCGAGGGCGAGCGCCGTGGCCTGATCATCGTCAACACCGGCGATGGCAAGGGCAAGAGCACCGCGGCCTTCGGCCTGGCCCTGCGGGCGCATGGCCGCGGCAAGGCCGTGAAGATCTACCAGTTCATGAAGGTGCCCAGCGCCCGCTTTGGCGAACACCGCATGTTCGAGCAACTGGGCATCCCGGTGGAAGGCCTGGGCGACGGCTTCAGTTGGAAGAGCAAGGACCTCGATCACTCTGCCCAGTTGGCCCGCGATGGCTGGGCCCGGGCGCGGGACGTGATCCTGGCCGGCGAGCATTTTCTGGTGGTGCTCGACGAGATCACTTACCCCCTGATCTATGGCTGGCTGCCCTTGGGCGAGGTGCTGACCACCCTGCGCGACCGCCCGCGCCAGGTGCACGTGGTGCTCACCGGGCGCCGCTGCCCCGAAGAGATCGTGACGATGGCCGACACCGTGACCGAGATGAAGCTGATCAAGCACGCCTTCCAGGCCGGCATCCCGGCCCAACGGGGCATCGAGGATTGAGCATGGCCAGCGACCTTCCGCCCCGGCAGGGCGATCCCCAATCAGCCCGTCCAGGCGCCGACACCTCGCCTGCCGCCCAGGCCTTTGCGCCTGCCGAGCGCGAGGCCGTGTACCGGGCCATCCATCAGCGCCGCGACATGCGCCACTTCAGCGGCGGGCAGGTGGCCCCTGAGCTGCTGCGCCGCTTGCTCGATGCCGCCCACCACGCCCCCAGCGTGGGCTTCATGCAACCCTGGCGCTTCATCCGCATCAGCCAGCCCGACACCCGGGCCCGCCTGCACGCCCTGGTCGAGGTCGAGCGCGTGCGGACCGCCCAGGCCCTGGGGGTGAGGCAGGAGGAATTCTTGCGCCTCAAGGTGCAGGGCGTGCTTGAATGCGCCGAACTGCTGGCCGTGGCGTTGAGCGACGGGCGTGAGCGCCACGTCTTCGGGCGTCGCACGCTGCCCCAGATGGACCTGGCCTCCGCCAGTTGCGCCATCCAGAACCTGTGGCTGGCGGCCCGTGCCGAGGGCCTGGGCATGGGCTGGGTTTCGATCTTCGATCCGCTGGAGGTTGCCCGCGTGCTGGGCTTGCCCGAAGGGGCCGAGGTGATCGCGCTGCTGTGCCTGGGGCCGGTCACGGCCTTCTACGAACAGCCCATGCTGGAGCAAGAGCGTTGGGCGCGCCGCGCCGCTTTGGGTGAACTGGTGTTCGACGAGCAATGGGGACGGCCCAGTGCCTTGTTTGCGGAGGGGCCTGGCCTTGAGTCTGATTGAACCCTGGGTCGGCCTGGCGCTGGCCGCGGCGGTGCCCCTGGCCCTGGGGGTGGATCGCCTGTGGGGCGAGCCGCCCACCGCCGTGCACCCGGTGGTCTGGATGGGGCGTTACCTGGGCTGGGTCGGGCATCGGCTGGCACCCCGTGAGGGTGTGGGCCCCGACCCCGAGGGCCGGCGGGACCTGCCGCGCCTGCTCGGCGGGGCCTTGCTGTGGTGCCTGGGCGCGGGGGCGTGTGTGGCTCTGGCCGGCGGCCTGCAAGCCTGGGCCCTGCAGCAGCCGGCCTGGTTGACGGCCGGGGTGCTGGGGCTGGCACTCAAGCCGCTGCTGGCCTGGCGTCTGCTGGGTGAAGAGGTGCAGGCCGTGGAGGATGCCCTGGCCGTGTCGCTGCCCGCCGGTCGTGCCCGACTGGCCTGGCTGGTGAGCCGGGATGTCAGCCAGCTGGGGCCGCATCAGGTGCGTGAGAGCGCGATCGAGTCCCTGGCCGAGAACCTCAACGACTCGGTGGTGGCGCCCTTGTTCTGGTTTGCCGTGGCCGGTTTGCCGGGGGCCGCGCTGTACCGCTTTGCCAACACCGCGGATGCGATGTGGGGCTATCCGGGCTGGCGCGGCGGCAGCGCTGGGCGCCACTATTGGGCCTGGGCCGGCAAATGGGCCGCCCGCGCGGACGATGTTCTGTCCTGGTGCCCGGCGCGGCTCACGGCACTGTTGCTGGCCTGGCCCGGGCGCTTGCGTTGGCATGGCGTGCGCAGTGAGGCGGCCAAGACCCCTTCGCCCAACAGCGGTTGGCCCATGGCGGCCATGGCCTTGCGCCTGGGCGTGCGCCTGGGCAAGCCGGGAGCCTATGTGCTGAATCCGCTCGCGCCGACACCTTTGCCGGTCCACACGCAGCGGGCCTTGTCCTGGGCCGGTACGGCGGTGGTGTGGGCGGTGGCCTGGGCGGGGGCGCTCAGTGGGGGCAGCCTGGCCCTGGCCTCGGCCTGGTCCCGCTGCCTGGGTGGGGTTGCATGAGTGCGCTGCCGCGCGTGCATGGCGGCCCCGATGCGCAGGGGGTGCCGCAGCACGACTTTTCCACCAACAGCAATGCGTGTGGCCCGTGCCCGACTGCCTGGCAGCAGGTGAAGGCGGCTGATGCCGCCCATTACCCCGACGCGGCGTATCAAGCACTGCGCGAGCGGCTGGCCATGCACCATGGGGTGGCCATTGATCGGGTGCTGCTGGCGGCCAGTGCCAGTGAGTTCATCTTCCGCTTCACCGCCTGGGCCTGGCGCGAAGGCCTGCGACACGTGCGCCTGCCTCGGCATGCCTATGGTGACTATGCCCAGGCGGCCCGGGCCTGGGGTCTGGCGCTGACGACGCATGAAGACATTGCCGGCCCCGTGGCAGACGCTTCTCCGCGGCCCTGTCTGGCCTGGGCCTGTGAACCCGCCAGCCCTCTGGGCGCTGACCTGCCCGGGGACGCGGTGTTCGACGGCGCTGCCCTGGCGGTGCTGGACCGCGCCTACGAGCCCCTGCGCCTCAGCGGTGCCAGCGGGCTCTCTGCAGCCTGTCTGGCCCAGGCTTGGCAGCTCTACAGCCCCAACAAGGCCCTGGGCCTGACGGGGGTGCGCGGGGCCTATGCACTGGCCCCTGTCGGAGCCGAGGCGGCGGTGCCCGCCCTGCAGGCCTTGTGTCCGTCGTGGCCGCTGGGCGCCCATGGCGTGGCCCTGCTGCAGGCCTGGTGCGAGCCGGCCGTGCAGGATTGGCTGGCCGAATGCAGGCCTCGATTGCGCGCCTGGAAAGACCAGCAGCAGGCACTGTGTCACCATCTCGGTTGGCAGGTCCGGCCCAGTCAGGCCAACTTCTTTTGTGTGCAGCCCACGCCCGCCCACGCGGCCCGCCTGCCGGCCTTGCGCCAGCAGGGCATCAAGCTGCGCGATGCCACCTCCTTCGAGCTGCCGGGGTGGTGGCGCATGGGCGTGTTGCCCCCCGCATCCCAGCAGGCGCTGGCCCAGGCCCTGTCTTGACATCGGAACCGACATGACCCTTCAGAAAACAACCCCCGGCCCGGCGCATTGCGTCATGGTGCTGGGCACCACCAGCGGTGCCGGCAAAAGCTGGCTGACCACGGCCCTGTGCCGTTGGTATGCGCGCCAGGGCTTCAAGGTGGCGCCCTTCAAGGCGCAGAACATGAGCAACAACGCCCGTGTGGTGGCGGGGCCGGGCGGCCAGTCCGGTGAGATCGGCAGCGCCCAGTACTTTCAGGCCCTGGCCGCCGGGGCTGAGCCCGAGGTGCGCATGAACCCCTTGCTGCTCAAGCCCGAGGCTGACACGCGCAGCCAGGTGGTGCTGCTGGGCCAGGTCGACACCGCCTTGACCGAGATGCCCTGGCGTGGCCGCAGCGAGAAGGTGTGGCCCGCCATCGCCCGGACCCTGGACGACCTGCGCGCCGACCACGATGTGGTGGTGATCGAAGGCGCTGGTTCGCCGGCAGAGATCAATCTGCATGCCAGTGACATCGTCAACCTGCGTGTGGCGCGCCATGCCCAGGCCGAATGCCTGTTGGTGACCGACATCGATCGCGGCGGTGCTTTTGCCCACCTCTACGGCACCTGGGCCCTGCTGCCCGAGGACGAACGCCCCTTCATCCAGGGTTTCGTGCTGAACAAGTTTCGCGGCGATGCCAGCCTGCTGGCCCCCGGGCCCGAGATGCTGGAGCAGCTCACCGGCGTGCCCACCGTGGCCGTGGTGCCGATGAAGTGGCAGCACGGTCTGCCCGAGGAGGACGGCGTGTTCGACGACCGCAGCGCCGGTGTGAGCGGCGCGGTGCACACCCGCATCGCGATGGTGGCTTACCCCCGCATCAGCAACCTCGATGAGTTTCAGCCGCTCAAGAATGTGCCCGGTGTGCGCCTGAACTGGGCGCGCAGCCCGGCCGATCTGGACGGTGCCGACTGGGTGATCCTGCCCGGCAGCAAGGCCACGGCAGCCGATCTGGCCTGGCTGCGCTCACAAGGCCTGGACCAGGCCGTGGCCCGCCATGCCGAACGCGGTGGCCGGGTGCTGGGCGTGTGCGGCGGCCTGCAGATGCTGGGCGAGGCCCTGATCGACACCCAGGGCATCGATGGCAACGCCCCCGGACTGGGCCTGCTGCCCCTGGTGACCACATTCGAAGCCGAAAAAACCGTGCGCCACACCGAGGCACGCTTTGCCGACGTGGCCGCGCCCTGGGCCGCCCTGTCACAGGTGGCCCTGCAAGGCTATGAGATTCACCACGGCCAGACGGCTCCGCACCCGGCCATGGCCGCGGCCGGTGATGTGGCGCGTGAGCTGATCCCCGGTTTGGCCTGGCAGAGTGCCAACGGGCGTGTGTTGGGCCTGTACCTGCATGGCCTGTTCGAGGATGCCGCGGTGCTGCAAGCCCTGTTCGGGGCCGATGCACCCACGCTGACGCAGGTGTTTGACCGCCTGGCGGACCAGGTCGAGCAGTGCTTCGACCCGGCCTGGCTGCAGCGCAGCTGCGAACGGGCCCGGGCAGGGCATTGAATTTTGCCGTTACACTGTGGCGCATGTCTTTTGAACGCAGCCTCAACGCCTTCTTCACCGCCTGTGCGGTGTCGGCAGGCGCGTCCGTGATCGCACGGACCGGGGCATCGTGCATGGGCATGATGATTAGCACCATTACCACCGCGGCCCCCTAGCAGCGTTGGGGTGGCCGTACCGGCTGCCCCTGGTGTGAGTCTCCGAACCAACCCAGCCCGGCAGCTGGGTTTTTCATTTCTGGTCCGGAGAAACACATGTACCACGATCCCGAATCCCATTTTCCCGAGGGTGCCCTGGCGGCGGCCTCGTTGCCGGCCCTGCGCGTGGGCCTGATCGGCCTGGGCACGGTGGGCGCAGGCACTTTGCAGGTGCTGCAGCGCAACCGCCATGAGATTGCGCTGCGGTCCGGCCGGCCGATCCGTGTCACCGTGGCCACGGCGCGCAATCTGCAGCGCGCGGCCAGCCTGGTCGGGCCGGGCGTGCGACTCGTGAGCGATGCCCAGGCCCTGATCGCCGACCCGGAGGTCGATGTGGTGGTCGAGGCCGTGGGAGGGACCGAACTGCCCCGCCAGTGGTTGTTGCAGGCACTGGCGCTGGGCAAGCCCGTGGTCACCGCCAACAAGGCCTTGCTGGCGCACCATGGCAGTGAGATCTTTGCGGCCGCCTCGGCCGCCGGCACCTGTGTGGCCTTTGAGGGCGCGGTGGCCGTCAGCATCCCGATCATCAAGGCCTTGCGCGAGGGCCTGGGGGCCAACCGCATCGAGTGGGTGGCTGGCATCATCAATGGCACCAGCAATTTCATCCTGAGCGCCATGCGCGAGCGCGGCCTGGGCTTCGAGGCGGCGCTGGCCGAGGCCCAGCGCCTGGGCTATGCCGAGGCCGATCCGGCATTTGATGTGGACGGCGTGGACGCGGCCCACAAGCTCACCTTGCTGTCGGCCATGGCCTTCGGCACACCGGTGCAGTTCGAGCGAGCACATGTGGAGGGCATCCGCCACCTGCAGGCCCAGGACGTGCGACTGGCCGAGCGCCTGGGCTACCGCGTCAAGCTGCTGGGCGTCACGCGGCGCCGGCCCGAAGGGCTGGAGCTGCGCGTGCACCCGGCCCTGTTGCCGGCCGACCAATTGCTGGCCCAGGTGAACGGAAGCATGAACGGCATCCTGGTCAAGGGCGATGCCTCGGGGGTCACGATGTATTACGGGGCGGGGGCGGGTTCCGAGCCCACGGCGTCGGCCGTGATCGCCGACCTGATCGACCTGGCGCGCCTGCACGGCGGGCCGCAACAGCACCGTGTGCCGCACCTGGCCTTCCAGCCCGCGGCCTTGCGGCCCTTGCCGGTGTTGCCCATGGCGGCACTGCGTGGCGCCCATTACCTGCGCTGGAGCGTCGCGGACGAGGTGGGGCTGAACCCCTTGATGGCCCGCTTGGCGGCCGCACTGGAAGCCCATCGCATTCCGGTTCGCCGGCTGGAGCGGGTGCCTGGCGAGGCTGGGCAGGCGCCGGCCGTGGTGGTGTTGACCGGGCTGGCCCTGGAGGGCGACGTCGTGGCGCTGCGGGAGTCGATGGCCTTGTCTTTGGCCTCGGCCGACACGGTGGGGGGCGCGGCCTGGCTGCGCATCGAATCGCTGGCCTGATGCCACCTGGACGCAGGCGGGTGGCGTCGGATCGGGTCCGGGCTGGCTACACTCAGCGGCTCTCCAACCCAATCAACGCTGACCGCTGCCCCCGATGGACTTCTTTTTATTGGCCCTGTTCGCGGGCTTCGCCTTTCACATCGTCAAGACCCATGACCAACGCCGCCGCATCGGCTTGCTGGGCAGCGTGCTGGGTCAGTACCAGATCGAAAAACTGATGGAGACGGTGACCGAGGGTTACTTGCGTGCACTGGGGGAAAAGGATTTGGCACGGCGTGACCAGATCTGGCAACTGCTGGCCAGCGCCGAAACCAGCCTGAGTGACCAGTTCAGCCGCTTTGCCCAGGAGTTTGCCCGGCTCGATGCTTCGCTCACCCGGGTCAGCCGGTTCCCCGTCGCCTTGCCCTGGGTGGACCGACTGCTGCCGGCCTTCACCTTCGATCTGCGCGAACTGTTCAAGATCCACGCGCGCGGATTGGCCCAGGCGGCCCAGGCCCAGGGCGGCTTGTCGCAGCGCGATCGGGCCTATCGGCTGTCGGCTGAGTTGTTCCTCATGCAGCACAGCTGCCACTGGTTCTGCAAGTCGAAAGCCGTGGCATCTGCCCGCTTGCTGAGGCGCCACCAGACCTCGCACGCGCAGGTGCTGGCGGCCGTGTCGCCCGAAACAAGGCGCGCCTACCTGGCCCTGGTGGCGGGTTGAAACCCTGTTGCCGGGTTTCATCGCTACACTTCGCTAGGTATTAACCATGAGAAAGCTGAGCCTTCCATGATCGATGGGTTGCCCGTCACCCCCCAAACCTGGGAGAGCATCACCTCGCTGGGGTCCGCGGGCCTGATGCTGCCGGTTTGGCTGTTGACCTGGCTGGGGGTGTGGCTGGCCCGCGAGCGATTGGCCGCCGGGGTTTGGCTGGTGACCCTGGGGGCGGCGGTGGCCCTGACGCTGATCAGCAAGACCTTGTTCATTGGCTGGGGCATCGGCATCGCCGCCTGGGATTTCACGGGGTTCAGTGGCCATACGCTGCTGGCGACATCGGTGTTTCCCATTCTGTGCAGCCTGTTGCTCGCTCCCCAGCAGCGGCAATGGCGTTGGCTGACGGCTGCGCTGGGTCTGAGCCTGGCCGCGCTGGTGGCTGTCTCACGGGTGGTGTTGGGGGCGCACAGTGTCAGCGAGGTGGTGCTGGCCTGGTTGCTGGGGGCGGCGGTTTGCGTGTGCACGCTGCTGGCGCTGGGGCGCGTCAAACCTTTTCCGTTGCTGGCGGGCCTGATTCCTCTGGCGCTGCTTTTGCTGGCGGGGCGCGCGGCACCCCACCTGCCCACGCACGAATGGGAGGTGCGCATCGCCCTCAAACTGTCGGGGGCGGAGCGGCCCTACACCCGCGAACAACTGCAGCAGCAATCCGGCGCCTCTCGCGAGCGGGCCTGGCACAGGCCTGACCAGACCGATCAGCCGACACGACTGGCCATCCGCTGACACCGCGACGGAACCTGATCACGCCGCAGTGCTGCCCGCTGTACGAACAACAAAAAACAAAAACCGCTGGGCCCAGGGCTGCAGCGGTTTTTTTCTGGCCAGGCCTCACCGCGCGGGGTGAGGTCTTCTGAGGGCTCAGTAGCTCAGTTCACCGTGCGGCAGCATGCCGGCACGGTTGGCTTGAGCGGCAGCCTGGCGCACTTCGACGCGGGTCAGGGCCGACTTGACCTGGGGCAGCACCTTCGACTTGCTGTCCACGTCGGCTGCGTGCTGTGCGGCGACCAGGGCTTCGGCGTTCACTTCGGCGCGGGTGCGCTGGGCCACGGCAGCGGGGGTCTGGTTGTACTCGGCCAGGCCTTCAGCAAAGCTGGGGGCGGCGGCGAAGGCCGAAGCAGCGATCAGGGCGGAGGCAATGAGAGTGCGGTTCATAAGGGATTTCCTTTAGGTGTAATGCCGACTTGCTGAAATCACAAAATTGGGGCAGCGAGTCGATGGGTTGAACTTTATTCTGATTAGCACATGAGTAAAACGATGCCTTTGGAAAAATACTATTTCTGTTTTCGCAATAAATTGCACGTCTAGCACTGTTATGGCGCCGTCTGCACCGAATTGGTGGCGTGCAGCACCAAAGCGGAATCGGGCCAATCCCGGCAGAATCACAGGCTTTTCAGAAGGCCTGAATGAACTCCTTGTCCCTGACCTTGCGCCTGCTGGGCCTGGCTGCATTCGGCAGCATGGCCTCGATGCGGGTGTGCGACCCAATGCTGGGGGTGCTGGGCCATGACTTTCAGGTCAGCACGGGCGAAGCCTCGCGTGTCATCGCCGCCTTTGCGGTGGCGTATGGCGTGCTGCAGTTGTTCTATGGCCCTTTGGGCGACCGCCTGGGCAAGATCCGGGTGATCAATCTGGCCACGGCGGGCTGTGCGGTGTTCAGCGCCTTGACCGCGCTGGCCCCCAGCCTGGACGTGCTGGTGCTGTCGCGTGCGGCCATGGGCGGTGCGGCGGCCGGCATCATCCCCTTGTCCATGGCCTGGATCGGTGATCAGGTGGGCTATGAGCAGCGGCAGGCCACGTTGGGGCGCTTCATGGGCGCCACGGTCACCGGCATGATGGCGGGGCAGTGGTTCGGGGGGGTGGCTTCCGAGTACCTGGGCTGGCGCGTGGCCTTCGGCCTGTTGTCGGCCCTGTTTGCTGTCGCGGCGTTCACGCTGTACCGCAAGACCGGTGCGCAGCGTGCCGCACACGCGCAGGCCTTGAGCCAGACGGCGCCTGTGCCCTGGCGCCGTTCCTTCCATGCCACCTTGGCCTTGTTGCGCCTGCCCCGGGTGCGCTGGGTGGTCACGGTGACCGCCATCGAAGGGGCGCTGGCCTTTGGCACCCTGGCCTTTGTGCCGAGTCGCCTGGTCAGCACCCTGGGCTTCAGTCCATCGACGGCAGGCGGCGTGATGATGCTGTACGGCGTTGGGGGATTGCTTTACAGCCAGTTTGTCACCCGCTGGTTGCGCCTGCTGGGCGAACGGGGGCTGGCCCTGCTGGGGGGCACCTTGATCGCTGTTTCGTTGTGGGCGCTGGCCTTCGTGCCGCTGGCGGCGGTGGCGGTATCGGCCTGCTTTTTCGCCGGGCTGGGGTTTTACATGCTGCACAACACCTTGCAGACCCAGGCTACGCAGATGGCACCGCATGCCCGAGGCAGCGCCGTCACGCTGTTCGCCTGTCTGCTGTTTCTGGGGCAAAGCCTGGGCGTGCTGGTGGTGGGCAGCACCGTGGACCATGGGGGGCTGGCCGCCGCCATGGCTGTGGCGGGCCTGGGCGTTCTGGTCCTGGCTTGGGCGGTCTCACGGCGGGTGGCGGGGCGGATGGTGGTGTCGGCGGCCTGAATGATAAAAGCCCCGCCGAGCAGGGCAAGGGGGGCAAGAGGAGTGTTGAGTTGGCTCTGGCGTCTGGGCGTTGCGCGACCAGTTTCAGCGTCAGAAGCTCAGTTCACCGCGCGGCAGTTGCCCGGCACGGTTGGCATCGATGGCGGCCTGGCGCACCTCGGTGCGGGTCAGGGCCGACTTGACTTGCGGATGCACCTTGGACTTGGCGTCCACGGCCACGGCAGCCTGGCGGGCGGTCGCGATGCCTTCCAGGCGCATTTCGGCGCTGCTGCGCTGGGAAACGCTGGCAGGTGTCTGCTGGTATTCAGCCAGGCCTTCGGCAAAGCTGGGGGCGCTGGCGAAGGCGGCGGCGGCGATCAGGGCGGCGGTGAGGATCTGGCGGTTCATGGTGGGCTTTCGGGATGAGTTTGGATGGGAGGTTCGTGCTGGAGCGGCCCGCACGGGCCACTCGCCGGGGATCAATAGGTGCTGAGGTCGGGCACCAGGCCGGCGCGGTTGGCGGCGGCAGCCGCCTGGCGCACTTCGGAGCGGCTCAGGGCTGACTTGACCGGGGCGGCGATGCGCGACAGGGTGTCCGGATCAGCCGCGCGCTGGGCGGCCACCAGGGCCTCGGCATGGACTTCGGCGCGGCTGCGTTGCGACACCACCGGGGTCGGGCCCTGGTAGGAGTCGGCTTCACCGCCGGCAAAAGCCGGGGCGGCGGCGAACGCTGCGGCGGCAGCGGCGGAGACGAGGACATAAGCCATCAAAGAGCGGGACATGGTGAGTTTCCTTTCGTATGCTGAAAAAACGTTCCGGGCAGGTCGGGCCGGGGGCCTGGCTTGTCCAGCCTCGATGAAGCGTTGTTTCTGGCTCGCGGCTCATCGATGGAGTGACTGTAGGTGATCGTCTGTTGCAATAAAACAGCTTTTCTTGCAAATGAAAGTTCCCAAAACGGAAACAATCTCAGTAGAAAGCCGTGCACACACCGTCTTTAAGCCCCCGCTTTGGCGGGTTCAGTCGCTGTTGCGACAGGGGCGATCGGGGGGGCGCTCCTTATCATTTCGCCTCCTTTGCCGCCACACACCCATGAGCTCCAACACTGCCACCTCGCCTGCTGCCGCAGGCTTTCAATCCATTCCCGACATGATCCGTGCCCACGCGCTGGCCGAGCCAGGCCGGCGGGCCTTGCTCGAAGAGCAAGGTGGTGCCACCCAGGCCCTGAGCTACGGCGAGCTGGACCGGCTGATGGACCAGGTGGCGACGGCCTTGCAGCGCGACGGCGTGCAGCCTGGCCAGGCCATTGCCGTGTGTGCCAGCAGCTCCATGGCCTATGCCACGGTGTTCCTGGGGGCCTTGCGCGCCGGGGTGGTGGTGGCCCCGCTGGCGCCCGGCAGCACCCCTGAAGCCCTGGCCAGGATGCTGGACGACGCTGGTGCCCGCCTGCTGTTCACCGACGCAGCGGCCGCCGCCACCGTGGCCGAGGCCGGTCAGGGGCGGGTGGCGCGCATTGCACTTGATGGCTCGGCCGTGGGCATGCCCCTGGCCCACTGGCTCGCTGGCAGCGAAACCGCCCCGGCGCGGGTCGAGATCGAACCGGGCTGGCCCTTCAACATCATCTATTCCTCGGGCACCACCGGCACGCCCAAAGGCATCGTCCAGTCGCATGGCATGCGTTCGGCCCACGTGAGTCGGGGTGCGGTTTACGGCTATGGACCCGAATCGCTGACCTTGCTGTCGACCCCGCTGTACTCGAACACCACCTTGGTGGTGTTCTTTCCGACGCTGGCTTTTGGTGGCAGCGTGTTCCTGATGCCCAAGTTCGACGCCGCCACCTACCTGCGCCTGGCGCAACAGCACCGCATGAGCCACACCATGCTGGTGCCGGTGCAGTACCAGCGCCTGATGGCACGGCCCGACTTCGATGCCCATGACCTGGGTTCGACCCACATGAAGTTCTGCACCAGCGCGCCCTTCCATGCCGAGCTCAAGGCCGACGTGCTGGCCCGCTGGCCCGGTGGGCTGGTCGAGTTCTACGGCATGACCGAAGGCGGTGGCACCTGCATCCTCAACGCGCACGTGTCTCCCGACAAATTGCACACTGTGGGGCAACCGGCCGAAGGGCACGATATCCGCCTGATCGACGAAGCCGGGCAAGAGGTGCCTCCGGGCGAGGCCGGTGAGGTGGTGGGCCACTCGGCCGGCATGATGACCGGCTACCACGGTCAGCCCGAGAAGACGCGCGAGGCCGAATGGTTTGCACCCGATGGCAAGCGCTTCATCCGCACCGGTGATGTGGGCCGCTTCGATGCCGATGGCTTTCTGAGCCTGTTCGACCGCAAGAAGGACATGATCATCTCCGGCGGCTTCAACATCTACCCCAGCGACCTCGAGGCCTTGCTGCGCAGCCACCCGGCCGTGGCCGAGGCTGCCGTGGTGGGCATGCCCTCGGTCGAATGGGGCGAGACCCCGGTGGCCTTTGTGGTGTCGCAGCCCGGTGTCGATCCGGACGCTGAGGCACTGCGCCAGTGGCTCAATGAAAGAGTGGGCAAGACCCAGCGGCTGGCGGCCCTGCACCTGATCGACGAACTGCCCCGCAGCGCCATCGGCAAGGTGCTCAAGCGCGAGTTGCGCGACGCGTACGCTGCGCGTTGAGCGCCGCGGGCACAGGGTCTGAGTTCAGGGCTTGATCTTCGAGATCTTGGTGCCTTCCAGGCTCAGGCTGGCCATCAGGCCTTCCTGGTCGAACACGTAGGCGTAGGCGTCATTCTTCAGGGTGGTGGTGCTCAGGTTGCGCGCCACGCCCTCATCCACCAGCACCACGGTGGGGCCGACACCGAACTCCCAGCCTTGGGACTGGTGCAGGTATTTGACGGCCTTGTCGTTCATCAGAAACACCACATAGCCATACGACTGGGCGCCGGCCTGCCAGCCGAATGAGCCGGTGACCGAGTTGTAGAAGCCCTTGGGCAGACCGTTCTCGTACAGAACGCCTTCGCCATAGGCGCCGCCAAAAATCAGGCCGGCCTTGATGATCTTGGGGAACACCAGAATGGCCTTGGCGCTCTTGGCCAGCGCTTCCGAGCCGGGGCGGGTCTTGTACAGCTGTTGCAGGCTGATCTGGGCCTGCTGGCTCAGCGCGCTGCCGTCTGCGGCCAGCGCGGCGGGGGCGCTGAATCCGGTGGCCAGCAAGGCCGCGCCGGTGAGGGCCAGGGTATGGAACATGCGACGGGTGGTGGTCATGGGTGTCTTCCTTGCTTCGTTCGACGGGGCTGGAAATCAGCGCCCTGGAGTCACCATAGTCAGTCCAATGTTCCAGAAGTGAACAAATGCGGCGGATGGCCGTTTTGGTTACAAATTCACTCCTCAATCTTGCTTTTTGGAACATTTGACGGGGCTTTGGCCGCTGGGTGGTGGGCCTCATCGCTTGGCAGCGCCCGGCGCAAGCGCTCAGATCTCGGCGGGCGGTGGCATCCGGTAGGTGGCTGGCGTGCGGCTCAGCTTGATGGGGGAGCCCAGGCCACGGTAGCCGCCGGGCAGGTTCACCGTCATGCCCCGGTGGGCCGTGTGAGGGTGGCTCAGGGCCTGGGGCACATCGAGAATCGGCGCGCTGGGCACGCCTTGCGCCATCAAGCGCTCGACCAGGCCCTCGCCAGCGTGCTGGGCCAGCAGGGGCAGCAAGGCCGCGCGCAGTTCGGCGCGGTGCACCGAGCGCTGGCCCGCGGTGGCGTATCGCGGGTCTTGCCCCAGCTCCGGCTGGCCCAGCACCTGGCACAGCTGCTGAAACTGCCTGTCGTTGCCCACGGCCAGGAACACCGGTGTGCTGGCGGTAGGAAAGGCGTCGTAGGGGTAGATGTTGGGGTGGGCGTTGCCCGTGCGCGTGGGCACACGCCCATCGCCGAACCAGTTGGCCGCGTGCGGGTGCAGCAGCGACAGGCCACAGTCGTAGAGGGCGGCCTCCACGAACTGGCCTTGGCCGCTGCGCTGGCGCTCTTGCAGGGCCAGCAGGATGCCGATCACCGCGTTCAGCCCGGTCACCATGTCGACCACGGGCAGCCCCACGCGCAGGGGCTCGGCGCCCACCTCCCCGTTCACGCTCATCAGGCCGCTCATGGCCTGGATGGCCGCGTCGTAGCCGGGCAGGCCGCCCAGGGGGCCGTCGGCGCCAAAGCCGCTGACACGGGCATGGACCAGACGCGGAAAGCGCTGGGCCAGCACTTCGTGGCCCAAGCCCCATTTCTCGAGCGTGCCGGTCTTGAAGTTTTCCAGCAGCACATCGGCATCGGCCAGCAGTGTCAGCAACTGGTCCCGCCCTTCGGGCAGACTCAGGTCCAGGCGCATGCCGCGCTTGTTGCGGTTCAGGCCCATGTAGTACGACGCCACGCCGTTTTCGAAGGGCGGGCCCCAGGCGCGGGTCTCGTCACCCTGGGGCGGCTCGATCTTGAGCACGTCGGCCCCATGGTCGGCCAGGATCTGGCCGCAGTAAGGGCCGCCCAGCACACGTGAGACGTCGATGACGCGCACGCCGGCCAGCGCGCCAGGGGCCGGATGGGCTGAAGGATTGGGGGTGTTCATGGGCAAGGCCTGTCGGGGGTGGATGGGGGGGGGGTCGGGTCGGGCTGGCGCTCGACCAGCTTGAAGGTGCCGGTGGCGGTGGCCAGCAGGCGGCCGCTGTCGTCATAGGCTTCGCCACGGGCAAAGCACAGGCTGCGGCCCCGCCGGTCGCAGCGGGCTTCGGCCACCACGTCGCCACGGCCACTGGCCAGGTAGTGCACGCTCAGGTCGATCGTGACCACGCCCCAGCGCAGCGGTTCGTGGGCGCGCACGGCGCAGGCCAGCACCGAATCAAACAGGGCA
The DNA here is from genome assembly GCF_059422285.1 of Curvibacter sp. GW821-FHT01G03. Lineage (NCBI taxonomy): Bacteria > Pseudomonadati > Pseudomonadota > Betaproteobacteria > Burkholderiales > Comamonadaceae > Curvibacter > Curvibacter sp. GW821-FHT01G03. Next base: position 20,867 of record NZ_JBWKWP010000018.1, on the reverse strand, counting down.
CTGAGGGCTCCGCCATGCACGTCGCCGCGGCTGTTGCTGAAATCGGGCCGGTGCGGCAACCGCACCCGGGCCCGGTCGTCACCGATCTGTTCGCCGCGCAGCCCGAACAGGCGGGCCAGGGCAATCGGGTGGCCGAACAGGGTGCCGTCCTCGAAGGTGGCTGGCGCTTGGGGGGGCGTGGGGCCTGGCATGCGCGTTCAGTCCAGTTGCCCGCGTTCGCGCAGCCGGGCCACCCGGGTCTTCTCGCGGGCCAGGGTCTGGATGGCGTAGGCCCGGTACTCGATGGGGCCCAGGTAGTTGGCCCGCTGGTTGAGTTGCGCCATCACCTTCTGGCTGGGGGCGGAGTCGAGCGCTTTCTTGAAGGCGTCATGCAGCCGCTGGGCCCGCTCGGGGGGCAGGCCGCGTGGGGCGGCCAGACCATAGGGGGAGTCGATCCAAAGAGGGATGCCACTGTCGACCAGGGTGGGCGTCCTGGCCTCGGTGGCCAGGGGCTTTTCGGTCAGCATGACCAGGTAGCGCAGTTTGCCGGACTCGATGTGCGGCATGGCCACGCCCGACAGCGGGGCCGCATCCAGGTGGCCACCCAGCAGGGCTGCGGTGATGTCGGCATCGCCCTTGTAGGGCACCATGTTGAGCTCGATGCCGGCGGCGGCCGCGATCTCGTCCATCACGATGCGCGGCGTGCCAATGGCGCCGGCTGCGCCCACATTGATCTTGCCAGGTCGGCGTTTCGCGTCAGCCACGAAGTCGGCCCAGGTTTTCCAGGGCGCGCCAGCGGGCACGGCCAAGCCAAAGGTGTAGTCGGACAGCAGCAACAGGTAGCTGAAGGTGGTGGCCGGGTCGTAGGGCACCTTGTTGATGAAGGGCTCGCGGTACACCGAGGCCGGCAGGATGGCCAGCGTGTAGCCGTCGGCTGCGGCGCGCACCAGGGCCGCGGCGGCATTGGTGCCGTTGGCGCCGGGGCGGTTGTCCAGCACCACCGGCTGGCCCAGGTGCTGGCCTGCCACTTCGGCCAGCGCGCGCAGGTGCTGGTCGGTGGGGCCGCCGGCGCCGTAGGGCACCAGCAGAGTGACGGGCTTGGTCGGGAAGGCGGCGGTTTGCGCGAGGGCCGGGCCGGCCGTGGCGGCGGCCAGGGTCAGGCCCAGCCACTGGCGGCGGTTGGGGGTGCCTCTTGAGGTGTGTGAGGTGTGAGAGGTGTGAGAGGTGTGAGAGGTGTGAGAGGTGTGAAAGGGGGGTGAGGTCATGGTGTTGTCTCCCTGAAATCAATGGCCAGGCGGGGCACTCAATCGAGCTGCGCCCCTGAGGCTTTCACCACCTCACGCCACAGCGCCACCTCGCTGCGGATGAACTGGCCCAATTGCTCGGGGCTGGTCTGGGTGGCGATCTCCAGGCCCTGGGCCTCCAGGGTCTGGCGCACCTCGGCCTGGTTCAGCGCCTGCACCAGGGCTGTGTTCAGGCGCTTGATGGTGTCGGGCGGGGTGCCGGCCGGCACCACGATGCCGAAGAACACGCTGACGTCGAACGGGTTCAGGCCCTGTTCCTGCAGCGTGGGCACCTCGGGCAGGCTTTTGGAGCGGGTGGCCGAGGTGACGCCGAGGATGCGCAGCTTGCCGGCCTTGATGTGGGGCAGAGCAGTCAGCACATCGGTGAAGGCCATCGAGACCTGGCCCCCCAGCAGATCGTTCAGTGCCGGGCCGGTGCCCTTGTAGGGCACGTGCTGGATGTCGGTGCCGGCACGCATGTTGAACAGCACCCCCGCCAGGTGCGAGCTGGCGCCATTGCCCGACGAGGCATAGCTCAGCTTGCCCGGGTTGGCCTTGGCGTGGGCGATCAGTTCGCTGACGTTCCTGGCCGGCAGGCCGGGGTGCACCACCAGCACATTGGGCAGGTGGCCAATGCGGATCACGGGCGCGAAGCTCTTCACCGGGTCGTAGCCCATCTTGCTGTACAGGCTCACATTGATGGCCAGCGGGCCCGATGTACCGAACAGCAGGGTGTTGCCATTGGGCGCGGCGCGGGCCACCACCTCGGCGCCGATGTTGCCGCCTGCGCCGGGCCGGTTGTCCACCAGCACGCTTTGGCCCAGCAGGGGTTTGAGCGCGTTGGCCAGGGTGCGGGCCATGGCATCGGTGGGGCCGCCGGGCGAGAAGGGCACCACCAGGGTGACAGGCTGGTTGGTGGACGGGTTGGTGCCCTGGGCGTGGGCGGGCAGGCCGCTCAGCAGCAGGGGGGCACTGGCCAGCAGGCTCAGGCGGTGCAGGCCTTGGCGGCGATTGAGGTGTCGGGTCATGGGGCTTGTCTCCTGTTGTTTTTGAAGGGGGCTCAGGTGTCAGGCCACAGGTTGACTCGGGCCACGCCGCCGGTTGCGGGCGTAGCCTCGAACAAGGGGCTGAGGTCAAGGTCGGCCGTGGTGGCTGTCGGGCCTTGCAGCGGGTTGTGCGGCAGCAAGCGGTGCTGCAGCACCAGTTGGGCCATCAGCATGCGGCGGGCCGAGCCGCTGCGGCTGGCCTCCCAGCCCATGGCGGCGGCGGCTGTCAGGTGGTAAAGCGCCGAGGCGGCCTGACGGGTCAGGGCTTCGTGCTCGCGCTCGGTGGCGGCCAGGGCCAGGGCGCTGGCCTGGTCCACCAGGCCCAGCAGCTTGGCCTGGGCCGCGGGGTGCCATTGGCTGTCGGCCACCAGTTGCCGCACATGGGCCTGCCACACCGGCAGCGAGCCCTCGCGGCGGATGGCGCGCATCACATCCAAGGCCACGATGTTGCTGGTGCCCTCCCAGATCGAGCCCAGGTGGGCGTCGCGCACGATGCGGGGGTCGCCCCATTCTTCGATGTAGCCGCAGCCGCCGCGCACCTCCATGGCATCACCCGCGACACGGCGTGCATCGCGGCAGGCGCGGAACTTGATCAACGGGGTCAGCAGCCGGGTCAGGGCGTAGGCGCCGGGTTCGCCTGCGTCGGCGCGGCGCAGCGCGTCGGCGGTCTGGAACACCATGCTGCGGGCCTCTTCGGCGGGCAGCAGGATCTTGGCCAGCTGGCGCTGCATCAGCGGCATGTCGATCAGGTGGCGACCAAAGGCCTGGCGGTGGCGCGCGATGTGCAGGGCCTCGGCCACGGCGCGGCGCATCAGACCGGCGGCCCGCATGCCGTTGGACAGGCGCGAGTTGTTCACCATGTCGGCCATCTGTGCAAAGCCGCGGCCCAACTCGCCCACCAGCCAGGCCTTGGCGCCCTCCAGGCGGATCTCGCCACTCGCCATCGATCGGGTGCCCAACTTGTCCTTGAGGCGGATGATGCGGTAGGCATTGGCGCTGCCGTCCGGCAGCTCGCGCGGCAGCAGGAACAGAGACACGCCCTTCATGCCGGCCGGGCCGCCCTGGTGGCGTGCCAGCACCATGGCCAGGCCCGCGTCCGGGTTGGAGCAAAACCACTTGTCACCGTGCAGCCGCCAGGCTTGCGGGTCTTCGGGGTCGGGGCGCGCTTCGGTGCTGGTGGCCGCCACGTCCGAGCCCGCGCCTTGCTCGGTCATGAACATGGCGCCCTGGGTCAGGGCGTCGAGGTCTTGCGTCACCAGGCGGTCCAGGTAGCGCTGCACCAGGGCAGGGTCACCGTACTTGCGCAGGGTGCGGGTCAGCGAGTCGGTCATCGACAGTGGGCAGCAAAGGCCGAACTCGGCTTGCACGAACAGGTAGCTCAAGGCGTATTTGGCCGCCGCCGGCATGGGCTGAGGCCAGCCCAGAACGCCCGCGCGGTGAGACATGGCGGCCAGGCCGAATTCGCTGAAGGCCAGCCGCTCCATCTCGATGTAGTCGGGGTGCTTGAGGATGCGTTCGTGATCCACCCCGGTGCGGGTGCGCAGTTGCAGGGTGGGTGGGTTCTGGTCGGCGCTGTGGGCCAACTCGTCGAGCCGGCCACCAGCCAGGGCGCCCAGGCGCTCCAGATGCGGCTGCAGGTGGGCCACCAGATCCGGGGGCAGGTACAGGGGCAGCAACTGCTGCAGTTCGGTGTCTTCGAGGTAGGCGTTGGTGCCGGCGCGGTCTGGCACCGGGTGCTCGCCGGGCGCGGCGTGGGGGGCTTGAGAGGCCGTGCTCATCGGGGTCACGGCTTGGGGCAGGCGGGCGTTCATGGGGCGGGCTCCAGGGCAGGGGATGCGGCATTGTTCAAACCCCGGACTATTGTGTCTAATATTGAATTTCACTGATCCGATCTAAAATTTATATGGCCATCGAAATGCGCCACCTGCGCTACTTCCTGGTGCTGGCCGATGAACTGCACTTTGGCCGTGCGGCCCGGCGTCTGCACATCGCCCAACCCCCTTTGAGCTTCAACATCAAGCAGTTGGAGCAGAGCCTGGGGGTTCAACTGCTTGAGCGCAACAGCCACGGCGTCAAGCTGACCCCGGCCGGTGAAGTGTTCCGGCAGTCGGCCGCCCGGGTGCTGGCCGAGACCGAGACCGCCGCACAGCGGGCGCGCGACGTGGCCCAGGGGGTCACAGCCCGGGTGCGCATCGGCTTTGTCGGCTCGATGCTGTTTCGCGGTCTGCCCGAGCGGCTGCACGCCTTCCAGGCCGAGCATCCCCAGGTCCAGACCGAGCTGATCGAGCTGAACTCAGCCCAGCAACTGGAGGCCATGTCCCGTGGCAGCATCGATCTGGGCTTTGTGCACACGGCCCGCGTGCCACCTGACCTGAGCCGCTCGCTGTACATGTCCGAGCCCTTTGTGGCCTGCCTGCCTGAGGCCCACCCGGCCGGTGGCCCTCAGGGCCTGGATCTGGCCGCCCTGGCCAGCGAGCCGCTGGTGCTGTTCTCGCGCGGGGCGTCGCCTGACTACTACGAGCGCGTGCTCACCTTGTCGGGGCAACTGGGCCTGCAGCCGCGCGTGCGCCACGAGGTTCGGCATTGGCTCAGCGTGGTGGCCTTGGTCGGCAAGGGCATGGGCTGGGCCCTGGTACCCCAGGCGCTGGCCGGCAGCGGTGTGGCCGGGGTGGCCTATCACCTGCTGCCGCCCTCGGACATCCGGTCGGAGGTGCATCTGGTGTGGAACGAGCGCAGCATGCCAGCGGTGCTGCCGCTGCTTTTGGGGGCCCTGCAATCCTCTGAGAACCCGCAGGTCGCATAATCGCGCCCTTGGCCAGCGCTACCCACAGGGGGCAGGCGCTGGCATCTGAAGGGCTCTTGTGAGAAAAACATACAGTTTCCAGGCTGAAGGCCGCCACCCCGACCGGGTGCTCGAATCGGTCAAGCACGACATCCGCAAATACCTCAAGCGCGAGCGTCGCCGCGACCTGCCCGAGGGGGCCGATTTCTGGGATTTCGACTGCCGCATCGGCGCCGACAAGGACAGCGCCGAAGGGGTGTTGCTGTCGGGCCTGATCGCCCAGGTCGATGCCATCGCCAAGGGCGGTGCTGCCCAGGCCTATGTCGAGGTGCTGGCCCGCGCGGCACAGCGCCCGCCCCGCCCTGAGGGCTGGGTGTCCAAGCACGAAGCGGCCTTGGCAGAAGGTTTGGCGGCTGGGCTGGACGAGCACGGCGATGATGGCGAAGATGACGCCGACGACACCGAGCAGGAGCAGAAGCCATGATCCTCACCGACATTGCCATCGAACACGTCTACAAGGGCCGCAAGGTCACCGAGCCGGCCACTTTCACGGTGCACCCCTTTGCCGAGCCGGACGGTGAACATGCCGGCCTGTTCGAGGTGATGCTGAGCCTGCGCGGCTCGGGTGAAGACAAGGTGCGTTCGGGCTGGGTCACGCTGGATCAGCTGGCCGAGCTGTACGCCCGCGAGCTCATGGTCAAGCGCGGGCTGCGACTGCGCGTGCGCCCGCTGGCCGATGGCGTCTACCCCGACAGCTTTCCGGGCAAGAAGGTGCCACGCAGCTGCATTGCTGCGGGTTCGGATTTCGAGCGCCGCGTCAAGGCGGTGGATCGGGCGCACCCCGTGTCGGCCGGCCTGCGCGCCCAGATCGCGTTGTGGGACGCCCCCCCCGAAGAAGAGGCCTGATCTCTCACGCGGCCCATTCAGGCTGTGCGCTCAGACAATCGGCTGGGCCAGCCGCGCTTGGGGCCAGCCGAAAAACCGGGCCACCTCCTCGCGCCGCGCCAGCGTGTCGGCCTCGCCCAGTGCCATCAGGGCGTGGGTGTAGGGCGCCTCGAACAGCAGGTAGCTGGCCAGGGCCGAGCCCTGGGCCTGCGGGCCGGCCTTGCTGACCCCCGCTCCATGCAGCAAGGTGCGCACCGGCCCCGGCAGGGCGTCCAGGTGGCGGGCGGCGATGTCGTCCAGGCGCTGGCTGGGCGCGATCACCAGGCATTCCACCGGGCGCAGCGGCGTGCTCTCCAGGGCCTGCGCCGGCAGCAGCGACAGGGTGCGGTTGATGCGCGCCAGGCGCTCGATGTCCACCGCCATGGCGTCCAGGAAGATGCTCGACATGGCGTGCCCGGCGATCTGGGCCAGGCTGGGGTAGCGCCGGTCGGGCAGGCGCTGAGCTGCGGGTTCGTGCATGCGGCCGGCGCCGATGACCAGCATGCGCTGCGCCCCCAGGTGGATGGCCGGTGACAGCGGTGCGGTCTGGCGCATGGTGCCATCGCCATACCAGGCCGAGCGGCCTTCGCTGAACAGGCGCTGGGCCGGAAACACGAACGGAATCGCCGCCGAGGCCAGCAGGTGTTCGTGCGACAGCGCCGTGGGCACGGCCAGGCGCTGCGAGCGCACCCAGGGCTCAATGGGTTGGGTCGAGTTATAGAACGTGACGTGCTCGCCCGTGCTGTAGCTGGACGCGGTCACGGCCAGGGCCTGCACATGGCGGCGGGCCAGCATGGCGGGCAGGCGGTTCATGGGCACCACGCGCTGCAGCAGGCCGACCAGAGGGCTGTTGTCGAGCAGCGAGCGCGGCCGAAAGCGCCGCCAGCGCGCCAGTGCCCAGCCGATCGACAGCATGGTCAGCCATTGGGCCCCGTTGCGGGCCACGCCGAGCATGTCGGCGCGGTACACGTCTTCGGCATGAAAGTGCTCCCACACCTCGGTGATGCGGGCCACGGCACCGTTGAAGTCGTCGGCGTGGCAGGCCAGGGCGGCGCTGTTGATGGCACCGGCCGAGGTGCCGACGATGATGCCGAAGGGGTTGACCCGGCTGTCCGCCTCGCCCACGGCCTCGCGGCGCAGGGCGGCCAGGGTCTTGAGCACGCCCACCTGGTAGGCAGCACGCGCGCCACCTCCGCTGAGCACAAGGGCCGTTCGGCTGGGGTCGATCATTCGGTGTGTTTTTCGGGGGCAGGCACCCCATTGGCACCTCTCGACCTGCAGAATAGCCCAGTTATCTGGCTGTGAGGAGGGTGGCAGCCCTGCCTCGGGACTTGCCCTGTATTGCGGGTCGCGCGCGGGAGCTGGCGGCCAAGCGGCCTTAAAATCCCGCAGCCCGATTCAGTTCGGTCCCAGACATTCAACCGGAAGCCCGAGCATGAGCCTCAGCAAAGTGGTGCTGATCATTGATGACAACGAAGACATCCGACGCCTGCTGCGCATGACGCTCGAGTTCGAGGATTTCGACGTGGTCGAAGCCAGCCATGGAGCCGAGGGTCTGGAGATGGCCCACCTGCGTCGCCCCGACATGATCATCTGCGACGTGATGATGCCCGGCATGTCAGGGCACGAGGTCTGCCAGGCCGTGACCATGGACCCGGAGCTCACCGGCATCCCGGTGCTGATGCTGTCGGCCCTCGACAAAAAGGTGGATGTGGACCAGGCCCGTGATGCCGGGGCCCGCGGCTACCTGACCAAGCCCTTCTCTCCGACTGAACTGATGCACGCCGTGCGCCACCTGGTCGGTGCCTGAGCTTCAGAGCCCGCCCACCGCTTCTTGCGGGCTGTGGCCCGGCATGGCCTTGCCCAGGATGAAATCGATGCAGGTGCGCACTGCCCGCGTCTGGTGCCGGTTGGGCATGTACAGCAGGTACATGCCGGTGCCGAAGATGCTCAGTCGGTATTCGTCGAACAGGGTCTGCACCTCGCCACTGTCCACCGCGTCCTGCACCACGTAATCGGGCACCAGGCCCACCCCCAGCCCGGCCAGGATGGCGTCGCGCAGGAATGGAAAATGCTCGGAAATCAGCGTTGGCTCCAGCGTGACCTCTTCGCGTACCCCCTCCAGATAGGCCCGCAGGCGCAATTGCCGGCCGACCACCCCTGAGGTGATCAATGGGGCGGTTCGCAACTGCTCCAGCGAAAGCGGCCGGTCGTGTGCCTGCAGCCAACTGCGGGAAGCGCAGGCCAGGTAGCGCACCGGGCCCAGGTCGCGGGCCACCAACTGAGGGGGGGGCTCGGGCATGACGCGGATGGCGATGTCCACGCCGTCGCGCACCAGGTCGTCCACCCGGTTCTCAAACATCACGTCCAGCACGATGCCGGGGTACAGGCGCTTGAATTCGATCAGCCAGGGCGACATCACCATCTGCCCGTAGCCGCTGGGCACGCTCAGGCCCACGCGGCCCTGCAGACCCTGACCCAGGGTGTTGATGGTTTCGCGAGCGGCCAGCAATTCGTTGACGATGCTGCGACCATGCTCGTACAGCCGCATGCCCACTTCGGTGGGCTCCACCCGGCGCGTGGTGCGCCGAACCAGTTGCACCCCCACCGATTTTTCCAGCTGACTCAGGTGGTAGCTCACATTGGCGCGGCTCATCTTGAGCTTGCGCGCCGCCTGGCTGAGGTTGCCTGAGTCAATGATCTCGACCAGCAGGGTGAGGGAGCCAAGGTCCAGGCTGTGCATCGGATGAGTGGTTGTCAAAAATGGTTTGACAGTCTGTCAATGGTTCATGGGATTGTCAAGAATGACTGTCGCCACAACAATCGCTGGCTGTGGCGAATTCAACTGCTTGAGTTCTGCCAGCCGTCTGCTTGCCATTCATTGCCTCCGGAGACAAAAACCATGACCGAAGCCGTCAAGACCACCCGCAGCGGCGCTGTGCTGGTGGCCACTGTGGACAACCCCCCCGTCAACGCCCTGGGCGTGGCGGTGCGTGCCGGCCTCAAGGCCGCCATCGAGGCCGCCGAAGCCGATCCCGCCGTGCAGGCCGTGCTGATCGTGGGGGCGGGCCGTGCCTTCATCGCCGGCGCCGACATCCGCGAGTTCGGCAAGCCGCCGCAGGCGCCTTCGCTGCCCGAGGTGTGCCGCACCATCGAGCTGTGCAGCAAGCCGGTGGTGGCCGCCATCCACGGCCCGGCCCTGGGGGGCGGGCTCGAAATCGCCCTGTCCGCGCACTACCGCGTGGCCATGCCCGGCAGCAAGCTCGGCCTGCCCGAGGTTCAGCTGGGCCTGATCCCCGGTTCGGGGGGCACCCAGCGTGCGCCGCGCCTGGCCGGTGTCCAGGCCTCGGTCGAGCTGATGCTCAGCGGGCGCCACATCGGCGCCGATGAGGCCGTCAAGCTGGGCCTGGTCGACCGTGTGGGCACGGCGGCCGATGCCCTGGCCGAAGGCATGGCCTACGCCAGCGAACTGCTGGCCCGCCAGGCTCCCGTGCGCCGCAGCTGCGACGCACCGGCCCTGGCCGACAAGGCCACCGCCCAGGCCCAGCTCGACGCCTTGAAAGCCGACACCGCCAAAAAGAGCAAGGGCCTGTTCTCCCCCCTCAAGATCATCGAAGCCGTGCAGGGCGCCCTCGACCTGCCCTTTGACGAAGGCATGAAGCGCGAGCGCGAGCTGTTCCTGCAGTGCATTGACAGCCCGCAACGTGCGGGCTTGATCCATGCCTTTTTCGCCGAGCGCGAAGTGGTCAAAGTGCCCGAGGCCAAGGCCGCCCAGCCGCGCCCCTTCAACACCATCGGGGTGGTGGGAGGCGGCACCATGGGTGCGGGCATTGCGGTGTCGGTGCTCGATGCCGGCCTGCCGGTCACCATGGTCGAACGCGATGCCGAATCGATTGCGCGTGGCCGTGCCAATGTCGAGAAGGTGTACGACGGCCTGATCGCCAAGGGCCGCATGAGCCCTGACGCCAAGGCCGCGGTGATGGCGCGCTTCACAGGCAGCACCACCTACGACGCGCTGGCCCAGGTCGACCTGGTGATCGAGGCCGTGTTCGAGGAGATGGGTGTCAAGAAGGCCGTGTTTGCCGAGTTGGATCGTGTCTGCAAACCTGGCGCCGTGCTGGCCACCAACACCTCCTACCTCGACATCGACGAGATCGCGGGCAGCGTCAGCCGCCCGCAGGACGTGGTGGGCCTGCACTTCTTCTCGCCGGCCAACATCATGAAGCTGCTTGAGATCGTGGTGCCGGCCCGGGTCAGTGCCGATGTGGTGTCCACCGCCTTCGCGCTGGCGCAAAAACTCAAGAAGGTGCCGGTGCGCGCCGGCGTGTGCGACGGCTTCATCGGCAACCGCATCCTGGCGGTGTACCGCACGGCGGCCGATCACATGATGGAAGACGGGGCCTCGCCCTACCAGATCGACCAGGCCGTGCGCGATTTCGGCTACCCGATGGGTCCGTTCCAGGTGTCTGATCTGGCCGGTGGCGACATCGGCTGGGCCACGCGCAAACGCCGCGCCGCCACCCGCGACCCGAAGGCCCGCTACGTGCAGATTGCCGACCGCATCTGCGAGCGTGGCTGGTTCGGCCAGAAGACTGCGCGGGGCTACTACCTGTACCCCAATGGGGCCCGCGTGGGCAGCCCCGACCCCGAGGTGCTGGCCATTGTGGACGCCGAGCGCGCGCGCGCCGGCATCACGCCGCGCGCCTTCAATAACGAAGAAATCATGCGCCGCTACATGGCCGCCATGGTCAACGAAGGGGCCAACGTGGTGCATCAGGGCATCGCGCTGCGCCCGCTCGATGTGGACGTGACCTTTGTCTACGGCTACGGCTTTCCGCGCTTCCGCGGCGGCCCCATGAAGTACGCCGACATGGTGGGCCTGCCGCAGATCCTGGCGGACATCGAATCGTTCGCCAAGGAAGACCCGCTGTTCTGGAAACCCTCGCCCCTGCTGGTGGAACTGGTCGCCAAGGGCGCCAACTTCGACTCGCTCAACAAGTCCGAATAAACCTTTTCCAAAGAGACACACCATGCGCCAAGCCGTCATTGTTTCCACCGCCCGCACCCCGCTCACCAAGTCGCACCGCGGCGAGTTCAACATCACCCCCGGCCCCACGCTGGCCGCCTTCGCCGTCAAGGCCGCCGTGGAGCGCTCGGGCATCGACCCAGCCCTGATCGAAGACGCCATCCTGGGCTGCGGCTACCCCGAGGGCATCACCGGTCGCAACATCGGCCGGCAGGCCGTCATACGCGCGGGTCTGCCCTTGTCCATCGGCGGCACCACCGTCAACCGTTTCTGTGCTTCGGGCCTGCAAGCCATCGCCATGGCGGCGGGTCGCATCGTGACCGAAGGCGTGCCGGCGATGATCGCGGGTGGCGTGGAAAGCATCTCGGGCATCAAGAGCCGCGACGATGCCCAGCTCACACTCGACCCCTGGATCGTCGAGCACAAGCCCGAGCTCTACCTGTCGATGATCGAGACCGCCGACATCGTGGCCCAGCGCTACGGCATCAGCCGCGAGGCGCAGGACCGCTTCTCGGCCGAAAGCCAGCGCAAGACCGAAGAGGCCCAACTGGCCGGCCGCTACGCCGAAGAGATCGTGCCTTGCACCACCACCATGGCCGTGGTCAACAAAGAGACCAAGGAAGTCACGAAGCAAGAGGTGACCGCCACTGCTGACAACTGCAACCGCCGCGGCACCACCTACGAGGCCCTGGCCAAGCTGGCGCCGGTCAATGGCCCCGACAAGTTCGTCACCGCGGGCAACGCCTCGCAGCTGTCCGATGGCGCTTCGGCCTGCGTGCTGATGGAAGCCGCCGAGGCCGAGCGCCTGGGCCTGCAGCCCCTGGGGGCTTTCCGAGGCCTGGCCATTGCCGGCTGTGAGCCCGACGAGATGGGCATCGGCCCCGTGTTTGCCGTGCCCAAGCTGCTGGCCCGCCATGGCCTCAAGGTCGAAGACATCGACCTGTGGGAGCTCAACGAAGCCTTTGCCTCGCAATCCATCTACTGCCAGCAGAAGCTCGGCATCCCGGACGAGCGACTCAACGTCAACGGTGGCGCCATTTCCATCGGCCACCCCTTCGGCATGACCGGTGCCCGCCTGACCGGCCACGTGCTGCTGGAAGGTCGCCGCCGCAAGGCCAAGTGGGCCGTGGTCACCATGTGCATCGCCGGTGGCATGGGTGCCGCCGGCCTGTTCGAAATCTTCTGATCCCGGAGCCCCCATGGACCTGAATTTCACCCCTGAAGAAGAAGCCTTCCGTGCCGAGGTGCAGGGCTTTCTGAACGACAAGCTGCCGGCGCGCCTGCGCGACAAGGTCAAGGCCGGCCTGCGCCTGACCCGGGCTGACTCGGTGGAGTGGCACACCCTGCTCAATGAGCGTGGCTGGCTGGCCAATCACTGGCCCACGCAGTATGGCGGCCCAGGCTGGAGCGCCGTTCAGAAGTTCATCTTCGAGCACGAATGTGCCGTGGGCGGTGCGCCGCGCATCGTGCCCTTCGGCGTCAACATGCTGGGCCCGGTGCTGATCAAGTACGGCAGCGAGGCCCAGAAGCAGTACTGGCTGCCGCGCATCCTGAACGGTGACGATTGGTGGTGCCAGGGCTATTCGGAGCCCGGCTCGGGGTCGGATCTGGCCTCGGTCAAGACCACGGCGGTGCGAGCCAAGGACGAAACGGGCGATCACTACATCGTCAACGGCCAGAAGACCTGGACCACGCTCGGCCACCACGCCAACATGATCTTCTGCCTGGTGCGCACCGACCGCGACGCCAAGCAGCAGTCGGGCATCAGCTTCCTGCTGGTCGACATGAACAGCCCCGGTGTGGAGGTGCGCCCCATCATCACGCTGGACGGCGAGCACGAGGTCAATGAAGTCTTCTTCACCGACGTCAAGGTGCCGGTCGCCAACCTGGTGGGCGAGGAGAACAAGGGTTGGACCTACGCCAAGTACCTGCTGACCTACGAGCGCACCAACATCGCCGGCGTGGGCTTCAGTGTGGCGGCACTCGAGCGCCTCAAGCGCATTGCGGCCAAGGTACAGCGCCAGGGTCGTCCGCTGATCGAAGACCCGTCCTTTGCCACCCGCCTGGCCAAGGTCGAGATCGATCTCGAGAACATGAAGACCACCAACCTGCGCGTGATCGCTGCCGTGGCTGGTGGCGGTGTGCCAGGGGCCGAGAGCTCGATGTTGAAGATCCGTGGCACCGAGATCCGCCAGGAGCTGACCTCGCTCACCCGCCGGGCCATGGGCCCCTACGCCTTGCCCTTCATCGAAGAGGCCATGTACGAAGGCTATGCCGACGAGCCCGTGGGCCCGGCCGAGGCGGCCCAGGCCGCCGCCATCTACTTCAACAACCGCAAGCTGTCGATCTTCGGCGGCTCCAACGAGATCCAGAAGAACATCATCTCCAAGATGATCCTGGGCCTGTGAAGCGAGGGACACCGCGATGAACTTTGAACACACCGAAGACCGCCGCATGCTGGCGGACACCCTGAACCGCTTCATCACCGAGCAGTACCCCTTCGAGGTGCGCAATCAGGTGGCGGCCAGCGAGCAGGGCCTGAGCACCTCCGTCTGGCAGCAACTGGCCGAGATCGGCGCCCTGGGCGCCTTGTTCCCCGAATCCGTGGGCGGCTTTGGCGGCGCCGGCTTTGATGTCAGTGTGGTGTTCGAGAGCCTGGGCCGCGGCCTGGTGGTCGAACCCTTTCTGGGCACCCTGATCGTGGGCCGCGCCCTGGCTGCGGCCGGTAGCCCGGCCCAGCAGGCGGCGCTGGCCGGCCTGATCGATGGCAGCACCGTGGCGGCGCTGGCCCATGATGAGCCGGGCAACCACTATGAACTGTCGCGCGTCGCCACGCGTGCCACGGCCACGGCCACCGGTTGGCAGCTGGACGGCGCCAAGGCGGTCGTGCTGCAGGCTCAGGCGGCGCAGTTGCTGCTGATCAGCGCCCGGGTGTCGGGCGATATCGAGTCCGAAGACGGTATCTCGCTGTTCCTGGTGCCGGCCGACGCGGCTGGCGTGCAGCTGCGCGGCTATGGCCGCATTGATGGCGGGCGGGCCGCCGAGCTGACCTTGCAAGGGGTGCAAGTGGGCGCCGACGCCTTGCTGGGTGCCGCAGGGCAGGGCTTTGCCACGCTCGAGCTGGCCATCGGCTGGGGCCTGCTGGCCTTGTGCGCCGAGGCCGTGGGGGCCATGGACGTGGCCAAGCAGTACACGCTGGAGTACCTGCAGACGCGCAAGCAGTTCGGCGTGCCGATCGGCAGCTTTCAGGCGCTGCAACACCGCATGGCCGATGTGCTGCTGGAGATCGAGCAGGCCCGCTCGGCCGTGATCAACGCTGCCGCAGCCATGGAGGCCGATCACGTGACGCGCGAGCGCGCGCTGTCGGCGGCCAAGTTCAGCATCGGGCGCATTGGTGCCCGGGTGGCCGAAGAGGCTGTGCAAATGCACGGCGGCATCGGCATGACCTGGGAACTGCCTCTGGCCCACTATGCCAAGCGCCTGGTCATGATCGACCATCAATTGGGCGACGAGGACCACCACCTGCAGCGCTACATCGCGCTGGGCCGGAGCGTGGCATGAGCGCCGCCACCGGTCCCATCCTGCTGCAGCAGCGCGAGGGCGCTGTGCTGGTGCTCACGCACAACAACCCGGCGGTGCGCAACGCGCTGTCGCCCGAGTTCTATGCCGCCCTCACCGCGGCGCTCCAGCAGGCGGCCGCCGATGATTCGGTGGGCGCCGTGGTGCTGACGGGCGCTGGCGGCATGTTCTGCTCGGGCGGCGATCTGCGCCAACTGATCAAGCGCCGCGAGTTGCCCGAGGCCGAGCGCCGGCAGCGCCTGGAGGGGCTGCATGACCTGATCCGCACCCTGCGCGACTGCCCCAAGCCCGTGGTCGCCGCGGTCGAAGGCGCAGCCGCCGGCGCGGGCCTGTCCATCGCCCTGGCCTGCGATCTGCTGGTCAGCGCGCGCGACGCCATCTACTCGGTGGCCTATGTCAAGGTGGGTCTCACGCCGGATGGCGGCGCCACCGCCTTCCTGGCCGAGTTCGTGTCGCGCCAGGTGCTCACCGAGCTGTGCCTGACCGGCGAGCGCATCACGGGTGAGCGCCTGCACGCCCTGGGTGCGGTCAACCGCCTGACCGACGCGGGTGATGCGCTGGCCCAGGCCGTGCACCTGGCCCGTCAGGTGGCAGACGGCCCCCTGCAGGCCAATGCCGCGATCAAGGCACTTTGCCGCTCCGCCCCCCAGGCCACGCTGGAGCAGCAGCTCGATTTGGAGGCCCAGCACATGGTGCGGGCCCAGGGTGGCGCAGAATCGCTGGAGGGCATCGGTGCCTTTCTCGACAAGCGCAAACCCGACTTCGTGAAACTGCGCCAGCCCGGCTGACCTCAACGATTTGACGGAGACAAGACCCATGACCGCTTCCCCCTCTGGACTGCCGCTGGCCGGCGTCCGTGTGCTCGATCTTTCCCGCGTGCTGGCCGGCCCCTGGTGCGGCATGGTGCTGGGTGATTTCGGCGCCGAGGTGATCAAGGTCGAGCACCCCAAGCGGGGCGATGACACCCGCGACTGGGGCCTGCGCATTGGCGAGACCGAGACAGCCTATTTCAACAGCGTGAACCGCAACAAGCGCTCGGTCACGGTCGACCTCAAGACCCCCGAAGGCCAGCAGATCGTGCGCGATCTGGCCTTGCAATGCGATGTGGTGATCCAGAACTTCAAGTACGGCGATGTTGAGACCATGGGCCTGGGCTATGAGCAGCTCAAGGCCCTCAAGCCCGATCTCATCTACTGCTCGGTATCAGGCTATGACCGCACCGGCCCCGAGGCGGCCCGCCCCGGCTACGACCTGCTGGTGCAGGGCGAGGCCGGCCTGATGGCCCTGAACGGCGAGGCCACCCAGCCGCCGCTGAAGTTCGGCGTGGCCGTGGTTGACATGTTCACGGGCATGTACTCGGCCCAGGCCGTGCTGGCGGCCCTGTTCGAGCGCCAGCGCACGGGGCAGGGCCGGCACATCGAGATGGCCTTGTTCGACAGCGGCCTGATGATCACCGCCTACTACGGGCTGGAGGCCCTGCTGCAGCAGAAAGACCCGCCGCGCTTTGGCAATGCCCATCCCTCGATCGTGCCCTATGGTGTGTTCGACGCAGCCGACGGCCCGCTGGTGATCGCCGTCGGCAACAACGCGCAGTTTGAGCGCTTTGCCCGCGACGTGATTGACCGCCCCGACATCGCCAGCGACGAGCGCTTCAAGACCAACCTGGGCCGTGGTTCCAACCGCGACGAGTTGGTACCCCAGCTCCTGGCCGAGCTGAAGGCCCGTCCGCGCAAGCTGCTGCTGGAGCGCCTGGCTGCGGTGGGCATTCCCTGCGGCGAGGTGCTGGGCCTGCACGAGGCCCTGACCTCCGAGCGCGCGGTGCGTGGCGGCCTGGTGACCGAGCAGCCCCACCCCGTGGTGGGCAGCATGGCGGTGCTGGCGCCCCCGTACCGGCTGGATGGTGAACGCCTGCCGGTGCGTCGCCCCCCGCCCGTGCTGGGCGAGGGCACGCAGGACGTGCTGAGCGAGCTGCTGGGGCTGGATGCAGCCCGCGTGGCCGATCTCAAGGCCCGCGGCGTGCTTTGAGCCCTGCGCCGGTCCATTTCTGATTGCAACAAAGGCGGGCGGGGCCCATGGGGCCCCAGCCTGTCGACGGAGACTGTTTGATGAGCAAAATTTCTGCTGGCGCTTCGGGCGCGGGCCTGACCCTGGGCCGTCGTTGGGCACTGGGCCTGTTGAGCGGGCTGCTGGCCGCCCATACCCTGGGGGCTGTGGCCCTGGCGCAAAGCTTTCCGAGCCGCCCGATCAAGCTGATCGTGCCCTTCCCCCCCGGCGGGCCCACCGACACCGCTTCGCGCATCGTCGGTCAGCGCCTGGCCGAGCGCCTGAAGCAGCCTGTGGTGGTCGAGAACCGCGCCGGCGCGTCGGGCTCGATTGCCGCTGCGGCCGTGGCCAAGAGCCCCGCGGACGGCTACACCCTGATGATGCTGGCCACCCCCACGCTGCTGGCGCCGCACCTCTACAAGAAGGCCGGCTACGACATCGTGAAGGATTTCAGCCCCGTGGCCACCGTGTACGACCTGCCCATTGTGATGGTGGTCAACCCCACGGTGCTGCCCGATGTGAGCACCTTGGCGCAACTGATCGCCAAGGCCAAGGCCCAACCGGGTCAGATCAACTACACCAGCTCGGGCGCCGGCAGCTTCGGCCACCTGAGCATGGAACTGCTCAAGCAGCTTGGCGGTTTCGACATGCAGCACGTGCCTTACAAGGGCGGCGTGCCGGCCATCACCGACTTGCTGGGCGGCCAGGTGCCGATGATGTATGCCGACTTGGTGGCGGCCTTGCCGCACATCCGATCGGGCAAGCTGCGCGCCATCGCGGTGGGGTCGCCTCAGCGTGTGAGCATGCTGCCCGATGTGAAGACCGTGGCCGAGCAGGGCATCAGCGGCTTTGACGCGGTGTCCTGGGGTGGGCTGATGGCCCCGGGCGGCACCCCCAAAGAGGTGGTGAACCGCCTGGCCGACGAGGTCAAGGCCATCCTGGCCGAGAAGGAAACCCAGGACAAGCTGCTGCAGGCTGGCACGTTTGCCCGCTTCCAGGCTCCGGACCAGATGGCGCAGCGGGTCCAGCAGGACGACACCAAATGGGGCAAGGTGATTCGGGACAAAGGCATCGCCCTCGAATGAGCCTGGCAGCACCCCGTTGTGAACGGGGTCTCGCAGACGACTGACGGTTGACGCGTCCGGCCGTAACTTGCCGGGTGCGGTCTTGCTGCTCCCCCTGTCACCCTCTTTTCGCCCGTTCCCATGCCCCTGATCCATCCGCCTTTCTCCCAAGCCCATCCGGTCCAAAGCCGGGCCGACATCCTGCGCATCGAGCAGGCCCGTCCGCTGGCCGAGGCGCTGCCCGTGCGCAGCACCTACGAGATTTTCTGCAACTCGGCGGCGGCCTTTGGCGACAAGACCGCCCTGACCTTTCTGCGCACCGCTGACCCAGCGGACCCCAGCCAGCCCCCGATCCGCTGGAGCTACCGCCAATTGCTGGCCGGCATCCACCAGACAGCCAACGCCCTGCACAGCCTGGGCCTGCAGCCCGCCGATGCGGTGGCCGTGCTGCTGCCCGGTTGCCTGGAGTACCACCTGGCCCTGTGGGGCGGTGGTGCGGCAGGCATCGTCCAGCCCCTGAACCCGCTGCTCAGCGACGACAAGCTGGTCTCTCTGCTGCAGGCCTCCCAGGCCCGCGTGCTGATCGCCTATGGGGTCGATGGCGACTCGGGCTACTGGACCAAGGCCCAGCACCTGCTGGCCCGATTGCCTGGCCTGCAGACCGTGCTGCGGGTGCCACCGCATGACGAATCGCAGACCCCTGATCTGCCGGCCGGTGTGCAGTGCTTCCGGCGCTGCATCGAGGCGCAGCCCGAGGACCGCCTGGTGAGCGGACGCGAGATCGAGCCTGGCGACATCGCCGCCTACTTTCACACCGGGGGCACCACCGGTGCCCCCAAGCTCGCCCGTCACAGCCATGGCGCCCAGGTGTTCTCGGCCTGGGCCAGCATCCAGGTCCAGGGCATGGGGCCCTCCGACGTGACGATCAACGGCTACCCGCTGTTCCATGTCGCCGGCGTGTTGGCCGGTGCGCTCACCGCCTGCTCGGCCGGCGCTGAAACCATCATTCCCACCACCACCCTGATGCGCAACAAGGCGGTGATCCAGAACTACTGGAAGCTGGTCGAGGCCTACCGCACCACTGTGCTGTCGGCCGTGCCGACCGTGCTGGCCGCCTTGGCCAACGTGCCGCTCGCGGGGGCCGACATCTCCTCGCTGCGCTACGGTCGCACCGGGGCGGCACCCCTGCCGCCCGAGCTGGCCGCGCGATTCGTGCAGCTGTTCGGCATCCAGATCCATGAGTCGCTGGGCATGACCGAAATGGCGGGCATTTCCACCATCACCCCGCCCGGGGTGGTGGGGCCTGCCGGCTGTGTCGGCTTCGCGCTGCCCTTTGTTCAGATGCGCATCGTGCGCCTGGATGCCCAGGGCAATGCCAGCGACGAAGAGATGCCGGTCGGGCAAGCGGGCATGATCCTGTTCAAGTCGCCCAACCTGTTCTCGGGCTTTCTGGACCCGTCCGACACCGCCAAGGCCTTCACCCCCGATGGCTGGCTGGCCACCGGCGATGTCGGTTTTGTGGACGAGCTGGGGCGTCTGCACATCTCGGGGCGCTCCAAAGACCTGATCATCCGCGGCGGCCACAACATCGATCCCAAGGTGATCGAGGATGCGGTCGCAGCCCACCCAGCCGTGCAGCTCAGTGCCGCCGTGGGGGCCCCCGATGCCTATGCCGGCGAATTGCCGGTGGTGTACGTCACGCTGGTGCCCGGCCAGAGCGTCACCGAGCAGGAGCTGCTGGCCTTTGCCGCAGGCCGCGTGGACGAAGCCCCGGCCCGGCCCCGCCACATCACGGTGCTGGAGCACATGCCCATGACCAATGTGGGCAAGATCTTCAAGCCCGACCTGCGGGCGCTGGCGACCCGCAGCGTGATCGAGGACCTGGCGCGCCAATGCGCGACCGAGGCCGGCCTGGCCCAGGCGCCCGCGCTGCGCATCGAGCCCTCGGCCGATGGCTGGCGGGTGGCCTCTGCGGATGGCGCGGCCCCGGAGGCCTGGGCCCTGGCCCTGGCCGCCTCGCTGGAGCGCCTGCCCGTCAAAGTGCGCTGGCACGCCGCCTGAAGCCTTCGCCGCAAGAATTCAAAAAAGGAGACACCATGAAAGACGTGAACCACACCACCCGCCGCCACTGGCTGGCGCAGGCCGGCGCCGCCGGATGGCTGTTGGCCGGGGCCATGCCCGTGCGCGCCGCCGAACCCTGGCCGACCAAGCCGGTCAAGATCATTGTTCCCTTCAACGCCGGCGGGGCCACCGACACGGTGGCCCGCGTGATTGGTGAGAAGCTGTCGCAACGCCTGGGCCAACCTGTGCTGATCGACAACCGCGGCGGTGCCGCGGGCATCCTGGGCACCGATGCGGTGGCCAAGGCGGCGCCGGATGGCTACACCCTGGTGCTGTCGCTGAGCACCTCGCTGCTGATCAATCAGTTCCTGTACACCAAGATGCCCTACAACGCCCAGCGGGACCTGGCCCTGGTGTCCCTGATCGCCAATGCGCCCACGGTGCTGGTGGTCAATGCGGGCCTGCCGGTGGGCAACGGTGCCGAGCTGATGGCCTACATGGCCAAGAACAAGGGCAAGCTGTCCTACGGTTCCTGGGGGGTGGGGTCTCAGGCCCACCTGGCCGGGGCCTACATGAGCCAGACCCAGGACGCCGACATGTCGCATGTGGCCTACAAGGGTGAGGCCCCGATGCTGCAGGATTTGATTGGCGGGCAGATTCAATTGGCTTTTGCCAGTGCCCTGGGCGCCAAACCCCACATTGAAACGGGTAAGCTCAAGGCCATCGGCGTCACAGGAGAGCAGCGCATGACCGTGCTGCCCAACGTGCCCACACTCCCGGAACAGGGACTCAAGGACGAGGTGTACCGCACCTCGGGCTGGGTGGGCATGGCAGCACCGGCCAAAACCCCGGTGGACATCGTGCAAAAGATTTCGGCCGAGGTGCGCGCAGTCTGCGCGCTACCCGACGTGAAGGAGCGCATAGCGTCCATGGGTTTCATGGCGGTAGGCAACACCCCTGAACAATTCGGTACATTCTACAAACGCGAATTTCCCGTCTGGGAGCGTCTGGTCAAGCAGTCTGGCGCCCAGCTCGACTGAACACAGCATTCATTGAAGAGGAAGCAACATGAAGATTCTC
>NZ_JBWKWP010000017.1:0-137637 GCF_059422285.1 Curvibacter sp. GW821-FHT01G03 | reverse complement strand
GTCTACAACCTCTCCAAGCGCACCGCCGCCTACGCCACCCTGGCCCGCGTCAGCAACTCCGGCGGCGCCTCCATGGCCGCCAACTCCTATGGCTCCGGCGCCCTCGGCCCCGTCACCGGCGCCAACAACGTTAATGGCAACTCCACCGGCTTTGACATCGGCCTGCGCCTGGCGTTCTGACCCCTGGCCCCGGGCGCCCCTGTAGAAGCCAGCGTGAATCAGGACAGGTCGGGCCCCGCCTCTGCCAGGGCTGCCCGGCCCCCTTGTTCACCGGATCGACCGGGGCCCTGTGGGCACGAGACTTTGCTTTCTTCAAGACTTTCAGGGCACCGGGCCTCCGGTGCCCTTTTTTCATTCGCCCACCCGGAACCGGCCTGCCACAACACCCCAGGAGGCTTCCCCATGCGGCGGCATCTAAGCATATGAAAAATGAATGGTTGGCGTCTTGGGATGCGGCGCACAGAATCGGGCCCCCGCTCCTCCATTGCCGCTGATCCCCGCCTCCATGCCGTTCAAACCCGCTTTTCTGGCCGCCGTTCGACTGACTCTGCTGTTGCTGGCGGGCGCTGGCTTGGCCGAAGGGGCCGCCGCCCAGGGCTATCCGAGCCGACCGGTACACCTGACCGTGCACAACACCCCGGGCAGTGCCCCGGATGTGCTGGCGCGCTACGTGGGCAACCGCCTGAGCGAAAGCTGGGGCCAGAGCGTGGTGGTGGACAACCGCACCGGCGCCGCCGGCGTGTTGGCCGCCGATGCCCTGGCCAAGGCGGCGCCCGACGGCTACAACCTGTTGGTGGGCGGTGACGGACCGATCACCATCTTGCCCAACCTGCAAAAAAACCTGCCTTACGACGCAAGGCGTGATCTGCTGCCCGTGGCGCCGCTGGGGCAGATCGACTTTGTGCTTGTGGCCCACCCCAAGTCCGGGCTGCGAAGCGTGGGTGATTTTGTGCGCGCCGCCAAGGCCCAGCCGGGCCGGCTCAACTATGCCTCGGCAGGCAACGGCAGCGCGCTGCAGTTTGCGATGGAGATGCTCAAGCAGCGCGCCGGCATCTACGCCACCCACATTCCCTACCGCGGCGGGCCGCTCGGCCTGCAAGACGTGATTGCAGGCCAGGTGGACCTGATGTTCATCGCCATCGGGCCGGCCCTGCCCCACATCCGCAGCGGCCGCGTGGTGGCCCTGGCCACCTCGGGCGAACAGCGCAATGCGCTGCTGCCCGAGATCCCCACCGTGGCCGAAACGTATGCGGGCTTTCGGGCCGGCACCTGGTTCGGCTTGTTTGCGCCGGCCGGCACGCCCCAGGCCGTGCTGGAGCCGCTGGCCGGCGAGGTCAATCGCATTCTGCGCAGCCCGGCCGCACGCAAGGAACTGGCGGCCCAGGGCATCGACGCGGCCAGCCTGTCGCGCCAGGCTTTTGCCCAGCAGGTCAGTACCGAGTACACGCGCTATGCGCAGATCGTGAAAAGCGCCGGCATCCACGCCGATTGAAACCGGGGCGGCCGCGCGCCGCAGCTGCCCCGGTGGCTAAACTCCGACCTTCCCTTTTGAGCTTGTCGGCGCCCGCATGATCATTTTTCACAACCCCCAGCACCACTTGCACGATGGCCGTCAGGAAATGTTCCGCGGCCGCCTGGTGCCCTGCCACGAAAACCCCAGCCGGCTTGACTATGTGATGAGCGAGCTGCAGCGCCGCCCCGTGGGCGTGTTACGCCAGCCCGGCGAGGCGGATCTGGCCCCTCTGCACCGCGTGCACAGCGCGCCTTACCTGGATTTTCTGGCCCGCGCCTGGGACGACTGGGTGGCCCTGAACCCGGCCAATGCCGAGCTCGACATCCTGCCCTCGATCTGGCCGGTGCGCGGCTTCAGGCACGAGGCCCCCAGCACCAACTTCACGGCGCGCCTGGGGCGCTTTTCGTTTGACTCAGGCAGCCCCATCACCGCCGGCACCTGGACAGCGGCCCTGGCCGGTGCACGCTGCGCCATCGAAGCCGCGCAGGCGGTGAGCGGGCCTGCACCAGAGTCGCGGGCGGCCATGGCCCTCACACGCCCACCTGGCCACCATGCCGGACCAGACTTTTTTGGCGGCTACTGCTTCATCAACAACGCCGCCGTGGCAGCCCAGACCCTGCGCGATGCCGGTGCCCAACGCGTGGCCGTGCTCGACATCGACTACCACCACGGCAACGGCACCCAGACCATTTTTTACGAGCGTGCCGATGTGCTGACGGTATCGGTGCACGGCGACCCGCGCACCGAATACCCCTTCTACCTGGGGTATGCCGACGAAACCGGCGACGGCGAGGGCCAGGGCTGCAACCTGAACCTGCCCCTGCCCACCGGCAGCGACTTCGCCACCTGGCGGGCTGCCCTGCAACAAGGGCTGGACGCCATCGCGGCCTTCGGCGCCGAGGCGCTGGTGGTGTCACTGGGGGTCGATACCTTTGAAGGTGACCCGATTTCGCAGTTCAAGCTGGCCAGCGCCGACTATCTGCAGGTTGGGGCCGCCATCGCCCAGGCCGGGCTGCCCACGGTGTTCGTGATGGAAGGCGGCTACGCCGTGGCCGAGGTGGGCATCAACGTGGTCAACGTGCTGCAGGGCTTTGCGGGCTGAGGCCAGGTGTATCCAATGGTTCGTGACTGCACCCGCCGCCCCCAGAGGGTGGCGGCGCTGGGCTGACGTTCTTTCACAGTCTGCGCCGAGGGCAGCCCGGCGGCCTGCTACCATGCGCCCCTGGCCCCGATGGCCCGCGGGCACCTGCCCCGGTGGCCGGCCCGCCACGCCAAGAAACAGACCCCCATGGACAAGCACGAGGCCTACCGCGAACTGGGCCTGCCCCCTACCGCCAGTGATGACCAGTTGAAAGCCGCCTGGCGCCGCCTGGTGTCGCGCTGGCACCCCGACCGCAACCCCAGCCGCGACGCGGCCAGCCGCACCCAGCGCATCAACAAGGCCTACCACCACCTGCGCGCCTTGCGCGATGCCCCCCCCGAGCCGGCCCCCACGCCGCCACCGCCCCCGGCGCAGCCAGCGCGCCCGCCAGCGGCCGACAAATCCAGCCACAAGACCAAGCCCCCCCCACCCCGGGAAGTGACGGTGCGCCAGGTCAGCCTGTCCATCGAGGAAGCCACGCTGGGCTGCGTGCGCACCCTGCGGGGCCGCTTTACCCATGCCTGCACAGCCTGCCAGGGGCAGGGCCACCGGATGCTGCCCAGCGCCTGCCCGGGCTGCCAGGGCAAAGGCACACGCGCCAAGGCCGCCCTGTTTGGCTGGCTGTGGACCCAGGAAACCTGCCCCGACTGCGCTGGCGACGGTCGCGAGCATCAACACTGCACCCTTTGTGAGGGCACGGGCCAGCGTTCGGTCAACTACCGGCGGCATGTGCGCATCCCGCCCGGTGTGCGCGCCGGCGACGAACTCAGCGTGCCCGGCACCCTGCACGATGGCATGGAACTGGCCCTGGAACTGCGCCTCGACATCGAGCCTCACCCCTTCTTTGTGCTGGAAGACGGGCAACTGCGATGCGAGATCCCTGTGTGCGGCTACGCCTGGGCGGCCAATCAATGGGTGGAGGTGCCCGCCCCCGAGGGCCTGCAGCACATGCGACTGAACCGCGATGCCCTGGTGTACCGCTTGCGCGGTCAGGGCTTTCCCGAGCGGCCCAACGGCCCGCGTGGCGACTACATCGTCAAAGTGGTGCCCAGTTTTCCGGAGGCGCCCAATGCCGAGCAACAAGCCCTGCTCGATCAGCTGATGGCCGCCTCGGTCCGCGCGGCCGAAGCCCAGCCCGACAGCGCGCTGGGCCGGTGGCGTCGGCAACTGGCAGGCTGGCAACCCAAGGCGCAGGGCACCAAGGACTGAGCAACCGTCTGGAAAGCCTCAGGCCCTGCCCTGCACGGCCAGCGCCCGCCGAACCCACCAGATCAAGGGGAGCGTGAGCAGCACGAAGCCCGCCACGCACTGCATGGCCGACACCACGCCCAGCCAGTCCCCCAACCCGCCGAACGCACTGGGGGCGATGGCACCGGCCCCGATGGTGGCGGTGTAATACAGGGCGAAGGCCCGGTCACGCCGCGCGGGTGTCACCAGATCGGGCACGCAGCCGTACAGCACCGATGAGGTGCCGTTGAGCATCAGGCCCAACAGGGGCATCAGTGCCAGTGCCCCCCACCAGGGCAGCAGCAAGGTCCCCAAAATGCACAAGGCCGTGGCCCCTTCGGTGAACCACACCGTGCGCATCGTGCCCAGACGGCGTTCCAGCACCGCACACCACAGCTTGCCCAGGGCACCGCCCACAAACAACAGGCCCAGCGCCAGGCCGATGCCGGCGGTACCCGCGCCCTTGGTGGTCAATACAAAGGGCAAGAAGGTCAGAAAGCCCATGCGCGTGCCGCTGTCCACCACCCCCGTGGCGGCCAGGGCCATCAGACCCCAGGGGGGTGGGGCGACTGCGTCGCCAAGCCTTTGCACGGCGGGCTCGGCCGGGGCCGCCACGGCGGGCTGCACCTGCGCAGGTTCGGCCCGCAACAGCCAGGCCAGTCCGGCGGCAGCCGCCAGTCCCAGCAGGCCCACCGCGATCAGGCTGTGTTGCCAACTGAGCCACATCGTCAGACCGCCCACCAAGGCCGGCACAGCCGTCTTGCCCATGTCGCCGGCAAAGTTGTACGTGGCCAGCGCCCGCCGGGCCTGCAAACGGTCGCCGGCATACGCATCGGCCACCAGGGCCGAAGCCAAAGGGTGCTGGGTGCTGGCACCCAGGCCTCCAAGCAAGAGCGCAGCGCACACCACCGGCAAGGCACCACTGAAGCCAGCGACCAGGTAGGCCAGCGCCACCAGCAAGGTCCCCCCCACCAGCAAGGCGGGCCGTCCCCAACGCCTGGCCAGACGCGTGGCCGGCACCTGGAAACCGGCCATGCAGGCGGCATACAGGCCACGCAGGGCTCCGGTGAAGGCCAACGACAGGCCAAACTGACTCTGCCAGAGGGGCAGCAGCACATAGATCAGGTCGGTCATGCCGTCGTGCACGGCGTGGGCCGCGCTGGCGGCCCACAGGTTGCGCCGGGCGGCCGAGGGGACGACGGCGGAAGCCTCGGGTGCGGGGGCAGGTGTTGTGATCGAAATCATGGCGGGCATGATGCCGCGAGTCCGGCTCAAGCCGTGACCCGGATTGAGGAAAATGCATACCCATCATGAGTCAATCAGATACCCCCACCCTCCCCGATCACACCGCCCCAGCGCAGCCAACACCAGATCGGCCCCGGCCTGGGCGGCCACAGCAGGTGCCGTTGAACGCCGTGCGGGTGTTTGTCGAGGCGGCGCGCTGGGGCAGCTTCAAGCGCACGGCTCAACACCTGGGGCTGACGCAAAGTGGCGTCAGTCGCCATGTGGCCACCCTGGAGTCCTGGCTGGGCCAAGTGCTGTTCCAGCGCAGCGGCACGGGCCTGAGCCTGACCGAAGCTGGGCGCCTGTACTTCGACACGGTCCAGGATGCGATGGCCACCATCGAGCTGACCAGTCAGCAATTGCGCAGCCGCAACGCCGGACCTTCGGTGTTGCAGGTGCGCACCTCCTTGCCTTCGCTGGCCATGGCAGTGCTGATCCCGGCACTGGCCCGCTTTCAGGCGGCCCACCACATCAGCGTCGAGCTGACCACCTCGCTGGCCATGCCCCAACCCGACGATGCCTTTGATGTGCTGGTGACACGCGATCTGAACCTGGGGCATGCCGAGCAGTGGCACCTGGCCCACGAGGAGCTGGTGGCCGTGGCCACGCCCGAGCAACTGCGCCGCTGGCATCACAAACCGGTATCAAGCTGGCCCTTGCTGGTGGCGCGATCGCGGCCTGATGTGCTGGCCCTGTGGTCTCAGCGCCAGGGGCTGGGTGCTGGCGGGCTGCACATCCAGGCCGGATTCGATCATTACTTTCTGGCCATCGCGGCGGCCCTGAGTGGCGCTGGGGTGCTGGTGGCGCCGTCGTTTTTGGTGGCCAGCCATCTTCAACAAGGCCTGCTGAACGAGTTGCCACTGGAGCGTGTGCGCGGCGAGGGCAGTTACCTGGCGTTCATCCACCCGCGTTGTGCCCAACCGGATTCGGCCAGGGCATTCTGCCGCTGGATCAAGGCCGAACTGGCCGCCAGCCGCCCCACCTGAGCGCCCCGGCCCACCGTGGATTCAGAGCCGTTGGCACAGGTATGCCTCGGTCTGGTATGGAAAGGCCACCGTGGCCTGGCCGCTCAGGGCCGGGTGGTGGGCGACGAGGTTTTGCAAT
Organism: Curvibacter sp. GW821-FHT01G03; assembly: GCF_059422285.1. Lineage (NCBI taxonomy): Bacteria > Pseudomonadati > Pseudomonadota > Betaproteobacteria > Burkholderiales > Comamonadaceae > Curvibacter > Curvibacter sp. GW821-FHT01G03. Next base: position 131,368 of record NZ_JBWKWP010000017.1, on the reverse strand, counting down.
TGTTGACGCACCACGTCCTGCTTGTCGGGCGGCAATGCGGCGATGAAGCTGACCGACATGAATCGGTCCACGATCACCTGGGCCGGCGGGCCCACATGCTGGTAACTGAAACGGCTCAGCGCCAAGGGCGTGAACCAGCGCCCTGTGAAAGGCTTGCGCCAATCGCCCTTGTAGAAGCGCGGCGCATCGCCTTCATGCGGTGTGATCAGCTCGGTCAGCCTGGCCACCCAATCGACCGATTCGTCGCGCACGTTCCAGACCAGGCCCAGGCAGCCGCCGGGGCGCAGCACGCGGTGGATCTCTTGCAGCGCGGCCTCGGTGGCAAACCAGTGGAAGGCCTGCGCGCAAACCACCGCATCGACCGAGGCGTCGGGCAAGGGCAACGCCTCGGCCGTGCCACCCAGGGCGCTCACGCCCGGTAGCGCAGCCGTCAACTGGGCCCGCATTTCAGCCACCGGTTCAACCGCGACCACCTGAGCGCCCGTGCGGGCCAGCAAGCGGGTGAACTTGCCGGTACCAGCCCCCAGGTCCAGCACCCGGCTGGCCGGGCCCAGGCCCAGGGCCTGCTGCAGCCAGGGCAGCAACTCGGCCGGGTAGTCGGGGCGGCCCTGGGCGTAGGCCTGGGCGGCTTGCGAGAACCCTTGTTGGGCGGCCTGGTGCACCGGCAGGGTCTCAGAAGCAGAAATGGGCTGGGTCATGGATGGGCTCCTTGCCAGGATCGAGCGAGCCGAGGGCTGGGCCCGCTCTGGGCGCCCTCAGGCCGGGCGAGCCATCGGGTTGGGCGTGGGTTCGGCCACCTTGAACAGGTGGTTGCGATCGGTGTGGTGGAAGGGCTCGGTCTGGCCCCGGATCATCATCACCGTGTCTTCGCTGTAGCCCCAACTGCCGTCGGGGTGGATGGTGACCTCGATGCGGTACTCCACCGTCTTGAAGGCGTGATCCAGAAACGGGTTGGAGCTGATGTTGGCATGCGTGTCGCCCAGGGTGGAGACCAGCTCGAAGCGGGTGGCATCGGGGGCTGCCTGGCCCACCGCCATGGCGATCTGGCCGCGTGGAATGGCCAGGGTCTGGATCACCGTGCCGGTGGCCGGCTCCCACAGCCAGTAGCCGACCTGGTCATGGTAGGTCTTGGTCTGGCCGGGCTTGACCACGTGCACGTGGTAGCGCAGGCCATACAGCAGCTGCGGGCCGTTGGTCTGCGGGTCGATGGGTTGCAGCTCGATGCGCTCGACATAGGCCTGCTTGCGCGGGCCGTCGGCCTTGGGTTTGACGTCCAGCCCACGGTTGCCCTCCCACACGCCGGCCATGGGGGCCAGCGGGCCCAGGTTGGCCAGGGTGTTGAAGTCAAGGTTGGCGGGCTCGGTGTAGATGTCCTGGGCGAAGGTGTGCGACATGGCAATGCAGATGCTTGGGTTGGGGGCGATGTCGGCCCCCAGCAGGCGCCCGACTCCAGCGAGCCCGGGACGGCAGCGGTGAACCGACACCTCTGGATCATAGAACGGACACACGCTCTGACTTGGCTCTCGCGTAACAAGGTGCCAAGAGCCCCGATTTATCCATTGTCATCTCGCTCCAGATGATTGATCCGAACCAAGATCATTTCGGATAAATGAGCCCGACAGCCCACCACCAAGCCCAGCGCCAGCAACTGCCCAATCATTGAGCAGCGCAACACAAGCCCTTGTGAATCAAGTACTTACCCTGGCTTTCAGCCCCCTGGGCACGGCTTATCCACAGTGTTGTTCAGGGTTTGCAGGGAAAACTGCCGGCCTTGCCCGAGGCTTCAGCGACCGGCGGATTGCAGGGCCAGTTCAGCCAGGCGCACGGCACCGGCCTGGCTGCGGGCGCCGGCAATGAACAGGTTCATGTGGCAGAACACGCTGTCGGCCACCCCGGTGACGGCCGCCATCTCCTGCTCGCGCAGGCCGGCCCAGGCTTCGGGCAGGTCCATCTTGGCGGTGAACGAACCGGGCTCGATCGGCACGGTCTTGATCTGGTATTGGTCGCCATCCGAATCGGGGTAGATCACCAGCAGCACCTCAGGCATTTCTTCAAGCACCACGTGGGTCCAGGGCATGCCGCCCTCACGCAGGTGCAGCACGCGCCCGTCGAGCAGGCGCGGGGCATTGCGCACGGTTTCCTTGGCGCGCAGCTGCGAGATCTTGCGCACGATGGCGTGGTCCAGAAAGCGGCGGGTGATGGCGATCGCCTCACGGAAGCGGGTCTCCTGCAGAGCGGCCTTGGTGTCCTGCGTCAGGCCCTGCTCGTCCATCCAATGGGTGTTGAGCTGCGAGACCAGGGCCGACAGGCCGAAGATGCCCGGGGCCACATCGCCCTGGCCGGTGTCCACGATGTCGAGGTACTGCACCAGCGAGGCATCGAGCGAACGCACCACCTCGGCCACCGCCGCGTCGTCCAGCGCATGGCCCTGGGCCTGCGCCAGCGCGCGCACATAGTCGGTGCCATGGGCGGCCCACACGAGGCCGGCACTGGCATAGCCCACGCCGGGCTGGCTTGCGCCGTCCACCCATCGGGCCGGGCGAGCGCCGTCAAAGCCGCGCTGGTGGTGGTCGAAACGCCCACGCGCCGCGTCCCACTGCCCGCCGACATCGACCGCGAAATCGGCGGCCTCGATCAGTTCGTTCTTGCGGGTTCGGATCAGGGTGTGCGAGGGATGCACCCCCATGAGCACGCCCACGCCAAAAACGTCGTCGGCGTGGAAGGTGCCACTGTGGGTGGCGATGGTCTTGTGGTCGGTCATGGGGGGATTTTATTGACTGAGCTAGCCCTCGAATTTCGGAGTTCGTAACTCAGCAGCCTTCCAAGTCAAGCGAACGCGCGATTTAGGGTGTCGAGTCGGCCAGAATTTGGGCCGTGCGCCGCAGGCCCTCGAAAACTGAAATGGCGACCCTCTCCGGGAAGCCCGTGGGCAGTCGAGCTGTGACACCTGCGATGGCCTGCTCCAGGTCCTCAAGCACTTCCTTGATGACATCCTCTGCACTTTCGCGCTGGAAGAACTTTTCTGCGGTTGCGTTGAAGTGGCGACGCTGAATGTCCTTGAAGCTGTAGTGCCGATTCTTGCCTTGCAGCGCCATGGCGAGCTTGGCTTTGTACCAAGAAAACTGGTTTGCGCGGTTTCCTTCAACGGGCCAGATGGACATCACGTCGTACATCGGCGTGAGCGTGTAGCGGCCAAGTGGCAAGATGCGCAGGCTGAAGTTCTTGGCGTGACCGTCAGGCGCGGCGAGCATCCAAAATAGCAACTGCGTCTTCAGAAAATTCTTGAGGTCAATCTCCGCGTTCACGGAGCCAGAGAGCACCCTGGCGATGTCCGCCATACCGGGTCCGCCATCAGCCTCGTACTTGCGGTGGGGCGCTGTGCCACTGACTTGGCAGAAATCTTCTTGGGGAAGGCGTAGCAGCCAGGTGCCTGACGAATGCATCTGCCTGTCGAATCGCTCGACAGAGAGAACCTTTTGGCTCCCGAACTGGAGAATTTCCGTTGTGGCTGTCGGCACACCGAATTCACGCATCAGTTCCATGCAGAGCCACTCGTTTTCCACCGAGGTTCCAAAATCGGCCTTGCGTGCACCCACAAGTCCGATGGGCAGCTTCAGGATGTGCGTGGTGGGCGTGGAGCGATGGGGACGTTTCCATTGGCCGTCATGCCACAAGAGCGCCGTCTTCTCTTGGGCGCCCGCAAGCGAGATGCGGAAGTTTTCATCATCTTCCACGCCCGGGTGCGGGCCTGAGCCCACAGCCAGCTGCAGCAGTTCCTCCACCTCACCCTCGTTGAGTGGCGTGCCCTCGATGCTTGCGACGTTGACCGGCGACTCGTCAGCGCCGAGTAGCTGGATGGCGCCCACACAATCACGTCCGATGGCTTCGAGCAGATCAAATGCCTCCAGGGTGTCTGTCTTGAATCGGGTGGCCAGGCGCTTTCGGATGGGCTCGCTATCGGGCAACAGGTTTTCGAAGTAGTTGTTGACCGGGGCCCCGCGCAGCGCCTGCGCGCCCGTGAAAGGCATGGACAGAGACAGTGGTCGACCCGCCGCCGAGGCCATCCAGGCAGCGTCGTAGACGAACTCCATATCGCCACGGGCAGGGAGTGTCCAGGTGCCCACCCGCTCCCCATTGGCCCAGACGGAGAGGGCGCGAACACGCGTTGCACGCCCCATGATCACCACTCCACCTTACCAGCGGTCGGTTCGCCTCGGCCGCCCTCGCTTCCGGCAACGGGCGAGCCGCCCCGGGTCTGCACTTGCAATTCGAGGCCCAGAACGGATATGACGGCAAGCAGTTGATCCACGCGCATGGAGCCCGGGTCAGTCTCCAGTTCGGACACGCGGTTTTGGCTCAAGCCAAGTTTTGCGGCCAGCTGCTTCTGGCTCATCTTGGCGCTTTTGCGCACGGCTCGAAGGACGAGTCCGACTTGGCTAGGGACAGAGAGCAGTTGATTCATGGGGCGTGGTGAGGCGAAAGTATCGCCAATGCTGATACTTTCATTGTATCGCTATTGTCGATAAATGCAATAAATCGCTCCAACCGATAAATCCAAGATATCGCCAGAAGCGATGCGTTGTGGTCGGGATCGAACCGCGACCAGGGAGAAATTTTCGGCGCCTTGTGACAGAGGATCCAGCCGGTCGTACCACCCGGCAACAGGTCTTCAGGCCGATGGCGCCGTCTCGCTCCGCCCCCTCAGCCCCTCCGGCAGACGCAACCACTGCAGGTGCGCCAGCGAGGCATACAGCGGCAGGCTGATCAGGCGCGACACGCCGCTGGCCACCAGGGCACTGGCCATCAGGCTCAGCACCAGGCCGTGACCATCGACCATTTCCATCACGATGATGAAGGCGGTGAGCGGTGCCTGGGTGGCCGCGGCCAGAAAGCCCGCCATGCCCAGGGCGATCAGGGTGCTGGCCTGCGCCGGGTTGAGCCACTGGGCCAGGTCATTGCCGATGCCGGCGCCGATTGCCAGAGAAGGCGCAAAAATGCCCCCGGGCACGCCTGACCAGCTGGTGATCCAGGTGGCCGCGAACTTCAGCAGCACATACAGCGGATTGGCCTGCTGCGGCCCCTCCAGCAGGCTGCGGGTGTGCTGGTAGCCACTGCCGAAGGTGGCCCCATCGCTGGCCAGCCCCATCACGGCCACCGCCAGGCCGCAGCCGGCGGCAAAGCGCACCGGGAAGGCCCGGCGCCAGCGCGTGAACACATCGCCCGAGGCCATGCTGAGCGAGGCCACCATCAGGCGCGAGAACAAGCCGCCAGCCAGACCGGACACCACGGCCACGGCCAATGCCGGCACCAACAGGCCGAGGTCGACCACCCCGGGCCGGATCACCCCGAAATACGTGGCGTTGCCGTACACCGACACCGCCATCAGCCCCGACAGCACGATGGCCGCCATGATCAGGCCGTTGCTGCGCTGCTCGGGCTTGCGGGACAACTCTTCGATGGCAAACATGATGCCGCCCAGCGGCGTGTTGAAGGCCGCGGCAATGCCGGCGGCCCCCCCCGCGATCAACAGGCCCTGCTCCGACACCGGCCCACCCGGCTTCAAAAAGCGCCGCGCCGAGTGCATCACGCCAGCCGCGATCTGCACCGAGGGGCCTTCGCGCCCCAAAGACAGGCCGCACAGCAGGCCACTGGCGGTGAGCAGCATCTTGGCCAGGGTCAGCCGCAGTGACACAAACCAGGCGCTGGCCGGTGCCGGCAGGCCCAGTGTCAGGGCGGCCATGACCTGCGGAATGCCCGAGCCCGCAGCGCCCGCAGCAAAACGCCGCGTCAGCCACACCACGGCGGCCGTGCCCAGCGGCGTCCAAAACAGAGGGGCCCACCAGGCCAGGCCTTGCAGGGCGTGAAAGGCCAGCAAAGCCTGTTCGGTCAGCCAGGTGAAAAGCACCACCGTGAGGCCCGACAACACGGCGAAGCCCATGACGACCGCCCGCACCGACCACAGGCGCCAGTCGGAAAGCTCTCTGCGAATGGCCTGCATGACCTGGGGATGCTGTTTCATGGTGTGAGCGTGAGATGGAATGGCCCGGCGCGGGGTCTGTGCCAGCGTGGGCTCGATTGTATTTGTACAAATCCAAATGCGTGGGGGCCCTGTGCCGACAGGCCCTACACTCCCCCCTTCGCCGCGCCAGCACTGCGCGCTGATCCGCGCCCGCCATGACACCCGAGACCCCAGAGCCCACCCCCTCCCCGCCCAACCGTGTTCTCCCCCGCCTGGGAGCCGCGCTGCGGCGCAGCCCGGCGCTGGCCAAGGCCCTGGGCGCGGCCGTGACGGCCCGACTGAACCGACGCCGTGTGGCCTGGGCCGTGGCTGCGGTGCCCCTGGGGCTGGTGCTCTACACCGTGCTGCTGATCCCGTTCACGCCCAGCATCCAGGACATCCGCAAGGCCAACCAGGAGCAGCCGGCGCAGATCCTGTCGGCCGACGGCAAGCTGATCACCGAGTTCAAGCGCGCCAACCGCGAGTGGGTGCCTCTCAAGCGCATCTCACCCCATGTGGTGGACGCCCTGATTGCCACCGAAGACCACCGCTTCTACCAGCACCATGGGCTGGACTGGCGCCGCCTGGGCTCGGCGGCGCTCAGCACCTTCGGCGGCAGCCGGCAGGGCGGCTCGACCCTGACGCAGCAACTGGCGCGCAATCTGTACCCCGACGAAGTGGGCCGGGCCCCCACGCTGACGCGCAAGCTCAAGGAGGCCATCACCGCGGTCAAGATCGAGATCGTCTACAGCAAGCCCGAGATCCTGGAGACCTACCTCAACACCGTGCCGTTTCTGTACAACGCCTTCGGCATCGAGATGGCGGCCCGCACCTACTTCGACAGCTCGGCCGATGCCCTGGATGTGCTGCAAAGCGCCACCCTGGTGGGCATGCTCAAGGGCAACAGCTATTACAACCCGGTGCTCAACCCGGAGCGCGCGCAGCAACGGCGCAACATCGTGCTGTCCCAGATGGTCAAGCGCGACAAGCTCTCGGCCACGGCCTTCGAGGCCCTCAAGAGCCGCCCCCTGCGCATCGACTTCGAGCGCCAGACCGAGCCCCCGGGACCGGCCGCCCACTTTGCCCAGCAAGTGCGCAAATGGCTGGTGGCCTGGGCCGACCGCAACGACTACAACATCTACACCGATGGCCTGGTGGTACGCACCACGCTCGACTCGCGTCTGCAGGCCCTGGCCAACCAGGCGGTGCAGCGCCAGACCGCCCAGCTGCAACGGGTCGCCAATGCCGCCTGGGCCGGCGCCAGCACCTGGAACGCCAAGAACCCGTTGGTGCAGGGCTTCATGCGCGACACCCCGGCCTACCGCAGCGCCTTGGCCGGCGGCCTGAACGATGCCCAGGCCCTGAAGAAGCTGCAGGCCGACACGCCCTTCATGCGCAGCCTGCTGCAACAGAAGACCTTGCTGCAAGCAGGATTTCTGGCCCTGGACCCACGCAACGCCCAGGTGCGGGCCTGGGTGGGCAGCCGCGACTTCGAGCAGGACGCCTACGACCACGTGCAGCAGGCGCGCCGCCAGCCCGGCTCCACCTTCAAGCCTTTTGTGTATGGCGAGGCCTTCCGCCAGGGCATGAGCCCTGACGACACGCTGGTCGACCAGAGCATCGAGATCGCGGTGGGCCGCAATGAGGTCTGGCGCCCCAGTGACGAAAGTCCGCCCAGCGGGCGCCCCATGAGCCTGCGCGATGGGCTGGCCTATTCCAAGAACACCATCACTGCCCAACTGGTGCAAAAGGTGGGCCCCGACAAGGTGGCCCGGCTGGCGCGCGCCCTGGGCGTGCGCCAGAGCAAGCTCGAGGAGGTGCCCTCGATCGCCCTGGGCACCAGCCTGGTCAGCTTGAAGGAGATGGTCAACGCCTATGCCAGCATCGCCCACCAGGGGCGCTATCTGGAGCCCACGCTGGTCACCCGAATCGAAGATCGCCAGGGCCACGTGATCGAAGACCTGGCCCCGGCCCGCGCCGAGGCGGCCTTGCCCGAGCGCGTGGCCTACACCCTGATCGACACCCTGCGCGGCGTGGTGGACCGCGGCACCGGCACCGACATCCGCAACCGCTGGGGCATCCGGGCCGACGTGGCTGGCAAGACCGGCACGACCCAGGACAACACCGACGGCTGGTTCATCCTGATGCAGCCCCAGTTGGTGGCCGGCGCCTGGGTGGGCTTCAACGACAGCCGCATCACCCTGCGCAGCGACTACTGGGGCCAGGGCGCACACAGTGCCCTGCCCATCGTGGGCGACGTGGTGTCCAAGGCCTTGCGCGCCCGCTTGATCGACGGCAAGACCCGCTTCGAGCCCCCGGACGACAGCAACTGGCTGCAACGACTGCTTCAACGCGCCCGCGAAAGCCTCAGGCAACAACTTCACGACCTGTGGCAAGGCCTGGCGCAGCGACTGCTGCAACACCTGCCGCATGGCCTTTGGTCACAGCCCGCCAAGGCCCCTGCCCGCCCGCCGGCCCCGCCGATGCCGGCCAATCCGCCCGCCCCACCGCCGCCTGTACCTGAGACAGCACCCGACCCGTTGCAGAAAAAGATCGACGACATCATCACCGAACCGCGCGAAGAAAGCCCGGCGCCCCAGGTGCTGCCCCAGCCCAGCCCGCCGCAGGCTTCATCGCCGCAACCCTTGCCTTACGAACAGCGTTGAAGCCGGCGGTAAGCCATGGACGCGAGATGGGGGCACGATGAGTGAGCGCACCGTGCGCCGCTCACGTGCTTCCCCGCCGGGATCCCGCTGGACTCAAGAGTGGCCCGCCCGGTCCAGCCACAGGTAGCCCACAAACAAGGCCAGCAGCCACAGGGTTTCGGCCAGCATCAAAAGCACGGGCCGCCAACCCAGCGCCACCAGCCTGGCCAGTGAGGTTTTCATGCCCAGGGCCGCCATGGCCACCACCAGACAGACACGCGACAGGTCACCCAACAGCCGCCCCGCCGTGACCGGCACGCCACCGACGCTGTTCAGCAACACCAGCCCCATGAATGCCAGCAGGAACAAGGGCACCAGAGGGGCCCGGCCGACCGCATCCGCGGGCGCTGCGGGTGATACCCGGGCCCTGTGCCGGCCACGCCAGTACAGGGCCAGCAAGGCCACCACCGGCACCAGCAACAGCACACGCAACAATTTGACGATGATGCCCACATCCGCCGCGTGCGGCGAGATCATCGAACCCGCCCCGACCACCTGCGCGACATCGTGGATGGTGCCGCCCAGCAAAATGCCAGCCGCCACATCGGGCAGTTGCAGCAGCAAGGCCAGCGGCGGGTAGAAGACCATGGCCAGGGTGGAAAAACCGGTCACCCCCACCACCGTCAGCAGCACGCAGCGCTCGTTCTCCTCGGACCTGGGCATCACCGCCGACACGGCCAAGGCCGCTGAGGCACCGCAGATCGAGACGGCCGCCCCCGACAGCAGCCCCATGTCGCGTGTCAGTTGCATGCGCCCAGCCAGCCACGCCCCCAGGCAGATCGTGCTGACCACGCCGGCCACGGCCACGCAGAACGGCCCCGCACCCAGGCTGCTGACCTGCCCCAGGGTGATGCGCGCTCCCAGCAGGGCCACGCCAGCGCGCAACACCGTGCGGGTGCAGAAATCGATGCCGGGACGGCAGCGCACATCCTCGTGAAGAAAGTTCAGCGCCAAGCCCAGCAAGAGCGCGTAAAGCAGCAAGGGCCCCCCGTAATGCTCGGCCATGAAGGTGGCCGACACCATGACCAAGGCGGCCATCGCGGCACCAGGCCACAGCACGCGCAAGCGCCCCACACCGGCATGCAATGCCGGCCAATCCGAGAAGGTCCTCATGGCAAGCCGATCCAAGGGCCGCTCAAAGGGCAGCGCCGAAAGGCGCCAAGGAGGCAAACGCCTGCGCCAGATCGTTCTGCAGGTCGACCGGGTCCTCCAGGCCCACGTGCAGGCGCACCACGGCACCCCGTCCCCGCCAGTCCTCCAGGCTCCGGGCCTTGTTCATGTCGGCCAGCGTGGCCAGGCTTTCATAGCCACCCCACGAGGCCCCTATGCCGAACAGGGCGAGGTGATCGATCAGTTGCTCAGCCGCCTGCGGCGCCATTGAGGGCTGCATCTCAAAGGACAGCAGCCCGTTGGTGCCCTTGCAGTCCCGCCGCCACAGCGCGTGCCCGGGGTGTGAGGGCAACGCCGGGCAGAACACGGTGGCCACCTCGGGCCGGCCCTGCAGCCAGTGCGCCAGGTGCAGGGCATGGCGCTCGTGCATCTGCAGGCGGGCCGACAGCGTGCGCATGCCACGCAGCACCAGCCAGGCGTCGTCGGGGCTCACGGTCATGCCGAAGGCATCGCTGCGATCGGCCAGGGTTTGCCAGGCCGCCCGGGTGGTGCAGACCGTGCCCATCATCACATCCGAATGACCCGACAGGTACTTGGTGGCCGCCATGATGGAGATGTCCGCCCCCAGGGCCAACGGCCGATACTGGCACCCCGAGCCCCAGGTGTTGTCCGCCACCAGCCAGGCCCCCTGGGCATGGGCCAGGGCCGCCAACTCAGGCAGGTCGCACATCTCATACACCAGCGATCCCGGGCATTCGGCATACACCATGCGGGTCGCGGGCCGGACCAGGCGGGCCACATCCTGGCCGTCGGCCCGGAAGAAACTGCAGTCGATGCCGTAGGGGGCCAGAAAGCTGGCGGCCAGGTGACGCACCGGCTCGTAGACCGCATCAGACATCAGCACATGGTCGCCGGGCCTCAGGTAGGCCAGCAGCGTCATGCCCACGGCCGCCAGCCCGGTGGGGAACAGGCGCGTTCGATAGCCTCCTTCCAGCTCGCTGACCGCGTCTTCCAGCGCGAAGGTGGTGGGCGTGCCACGGGCACCATAGGTGAACAGGCGCTCGCTGCCACGCCGACCGCGCATCTCGCGTTGGGCCGCCACGCTGTCGAACAGCACGGTACTGGCCCGCACCAGGGGTGGGTTGACGGGACGGCCTCCGGCCTGCTCGGGGGTCTGCCCGGCATGCAACAGGCGGGTCTGGAGACTGACACCAGCCGGATGGGATGGGGTGTGGTTCGTGGTCATGTGCGGTGGTTTGGGCTGGCGGTTGGGATGCAGGTGTGGGGCTGAGGCGCTGGGCCTCAATCAACCCGTGCGCCCGACAGCTTGACCACCCGCGACCAGCGCTCGATGTCTTGCCGCACTTGCGCTGCAAAGGCCTCCGGTGTGTTGGCCACCACCTCGCTGCCGCCCTCGGTGATCTGACGGCTCACCTCCGGCGAACGCAGGACCCGCACCAAGGCCTCATGAAGGTAGGCCACCCGCTCGGCCGGGGTACCGGCGGGCACAAAGAAGCCATACCAGTCTTCAAACCGCGCATTCGCATAGCCCAGTTCCTCCAGCGTGGGGACCTTGGCAAACACGCCGACCCGACGCGGGCTGGTCACCGCCAGGGCGCGCATCTTGCCGTTTTGCACCATGCCTGCCACCGATGCGGTCGAGGTGAGCAGCACATCAACCTGCCGGCCCAGCAGATCGGTGATGGCCGGGCCCGCGCCCTTGTAGGGCACATGGGTCATTTCCACACCGTGGTCTTTGGCCAGCATCACCCCTGCCAAGTGCGACAGCGTGCCGTTGCCAGGAGAGCCGTAGGTCACCGTGCCCGGGTGGCTGCGGGTGCGACCGGCCAGGTCGGCGAAAGTCTTGTACGGAGAATCCGCCGCCACCACCAGCGCCAGAGGCGCCGCATTGATCTGGGTGACGGGGATGAAGTTCTTTTGCGGATCAAAGCCCGCCGAGGCATACAGCGAGGGGTTCACCGCCATCAGCGACACCTGGCCGGACAACAGGGTGTAACCGTCCGCCTTGGACTCGAGCACGGCCTTGGCACCGATGTTGCCGCCGGCGCCGCCCCGGTTTTCGACCACGGCGGCCTGGCCCGTCACCTCCTGCAGGCGCGCCGTCACCAGTCGCGTGGTGCCATCGTTGCCGCCGCCAGGTGGAAACGGCGAGATGAAGCGGATCGGCTGGACCGGAAAGCCATTGCGCGGCGGCAAGGGCTGGGCATGCACCGGGGCTTGCAGCCAGCCGGCCAGAACGGCAACGGCTGCCAGCCAGAAGGGGATCGACATCGGGCGAAGGGGGTGGGACATGGGTCAACTCCTGTGTGGGTCAGAGCGAGGGGACAATCGATAAGGCAAGCCATGAGGCATGGCGTTCTGAAACGCCTGGGGCAGCGCCTTGTACCGGCGCTTGCGCCCTTCAGCTGCGGTGCGGCAACGCGGCAGGCAAGCGAAAGCCAGCGCGTTCAGCGGGGTCCAGCTGGGCCACCAGGCCGGTCTCCCAGGCGAGGTAGCGACGGGCGGCCTCTTTGTTGCCGTCGTGCCGGTCGTGCACAAAAAACAGGTAGTCGATGCATTGCGCATCGCTGGGTGACTCCGGGCTGGCCACCACGGGCAAGCCCGCCGACCGCCAATCGTCCAGCCCACCCGCCAGCAGCAAAGGCATGGGCAGGTTCTCGGGCCACTCCGTGCTGGCCCACGCCGCCACGTCGGGATGCTCTGCCACCAGCACAGGCTGGCGGCTTTCGCGCTTCAGAAGCCCTGGCAGCGCCGGCCGGATGGACCACACGGCCGACGCGATGTGGGCCTGGCGATACTGCATGCCAGGCCTCAGGTCGATCAGGGCCAATTCACCGGCCCGCAGGCGCGCGGCCAGTTCGGCGGGTTGGATGCTTTGCAGCGGGGGCGGCTTGGGCAGCTCCGCCGCGGGCAGATCCAGGCCGCTGGCCAGGCCACCGGTCAATACGCAGGCGTCGTGCCCCATCTGGCGCAGCCAGCTGGCCACGGTCGGTGCCCGCACGCCGTCACTGTCGAACAACACCAGGCGCGCGCCCCGCACGCCGATGTACTGGTCGGCCGCCTGCATCAATTGGCCACCAGGGGTGTGTTGGGCCTGAGGCAGGCTGCCTGCCGCAAATTCTTCGGGCGTGCGCACATCGCACAGAAACAGGCTGCGCTGGGGATCGACCGCCCAATCGCCCACGGTGCGGGCATCCACAAAGGGCACCTCAAAACGACGCGCCAGGCGCTCGGCCTCAGGCTTCAGGGCTGCACTGCACGAATCGTCGGGGTAGCGTCGACCGCCGCCGTGCTCCAGCACATGATCGGCCAGGTACCACCCTTGCGTGCCGTTCTCCAGCGCGTAGACCGGATTGGGAAGGCCCAGGTTGATGAGGGTCTGTGCGCCGATGATGCTGCGCGTGCGCCCGGCACAGTTGATCACGATGGGCCGCAACGGGTCGGGCACCAGGGTCTTCACACGGTAGGCCAGCTCTCCGTTCGGGCAACACAGGGCCCCAGGGATGTTCATCTTGCGGAATTCGCTCACCGGTCGACCGTCCAGCACGGTGACGGGTTGGCCCTGGGCCAGCCACTGGGCCAGTTGATCGGCACTGATGCGCGGGGTGTGGTAGACCTGCTCGGCCAGTTCGCCAAAGGTCTTCGAGGGCAGGTTGACCCCGGCAAACAACACATGCCCCGCAGCGGCCCAGGCGCGGGTGCCACCCGCCAGCACACTGACCTGCCCGTAACCCAGGGTCTGCAGCCGCGTGGCGGCGCGCTCGGCCACCTGCCACGGGCTGTCATCGCCCGCGTCGTACACCACCACTCGCACCCCGCGGCGGGGCAGCAATCGGGGCGCATCGATCTCCAGTCGGCTCAAGGGCAGCGGCACGGCATGAAAGAGATGGGCCTCGCCGTACTGACCGTGTTCGCGCACATCGAGCACAGCCAGTTCAGAGCCATCGTGCAGCCAGGATTTCAATTGGGCGGGTGAGAGGTATGACGTCATGGGAGCCTGATACACAAAATTGGGGCGCAACAAGGCCTGCAGCAAGCCCGTCGGGCTCGCCGCACGTTGCGGGACAAGAACCAGAAAGCAGACCGCGGCGGCCGCAGCCGCACCGGTCAGCGGCGGGTCTGGACGCCGATGCCCATCACCTGGCAGGTGCCAGCGTCGAGGTCATAGCTGGTACGTGTGTTCAGGGTTTCGAGCGCACGGCCATACATGTGCAGGTGGCGGATCACCTGATCGCCATGGATTTCCACCGAGTGAATGTCTTCAGGCATCAGGGCAATGCCCGAGCCGGGTGCGACCAGCACGCAATCGGTCTCGCGCAGGCGGCCCACGCCGGGCACCGATCCATCGTCCAGGCGCTGGTACACGCGGTTGTGCTCCGTGCCCTCCACCGCCGCCACACAGGCCCAGGTGGTGTGGTTGTGCGGCACGATGCGTTTGCCGGGACGCATCACATTGAGGTAGAGCGCAAAGCTCTGGTCTGGATCTTCGGCAATCAGATAGCGTGCCTGATGCTCGCCGGCTTCCGGTGCGGCATAGGTATCGGCTTGCCAGAAAGCCGTGGCGGCCGCCAGCTTGAGCAACTCTGCCAACACCTGATCGAGACGCGCCCGGGTGGGCTCCTGGCCCTGCAAGGCCTGCTTCATCTGCGCGATGCCGGCCTGCACGGCCTGTTGACGTTGCACGGCGATGGAAGGGGATGTCGTGTTCATGGAGAGGAGATCCTGAAGGGTTCGTGAAAGGTTCGTGACACGCTTCACTTTAGTGAGACGCAGCGACACGAACAATCCGGCACAGCCATAGAACACTTCAATAAAATTAATACATGGACACCCTGGACCTTGAACTCCTTCGCACGCTCGCCGCCATCGACAACCTCGGCAGCTTTGCAGCCGCCGCCGTCCAGTTGGGGCGCACGCAGTCCGCCATCACCCAGCAGATGCAACGCCTGGAAGAACAGATCGGCCAAGCCCTGTTCGAAAAGCAAGGACGAAACAAAGGCCTGACTGAGCACGGCAAGCGACTGCTGACCTACGCACGCCATCTGTTGAACATCAATGACGAAGCGCTGCGCACCCTGCAGCAGGGGCAGTTGCAGGGCCTGCTGCGCATCGGATCGCCTCACGACACGGCGCAGACCATGCTGCCACCGTTGCTGGCCGAAATCGCCCGGCATTCACCTCTGCTGCAGCTTGAGATCCATGTGGGTCGAAGCCCCTTCCTGATGGAGGCGCTCAAGCGGGGCGAACTGGACATGGCGCTGTCCAACCGGGTCGACAGCACGCTGGAAGGGGTGGTGCTGCGCTCCTCCCCCACGGTCTGGCTTTGCGGTGCGGGCTATGTGCACGACCCCCGCAAACCGGTACCACTGATCACCGCCGATGGCCCCAGCATCTACCGTCGCCTGGGCCACGAGGCGTTGGAGTCGGCGGGCATGAGTTGGACCGCGCGCTGCTCGGCACCGAGCCTGATCGGCATCCGGGCCGCCTTGCACGCGGGCCTGGGCGTCACGGCGCGGGGTGTGGAACAACTCGACGCAGGCCTGAGGGTGCTGGGGGCCGCCGACGGCATGCCCGCCATGCCCGACCTGATCTATCGCCTGTACATCCGCAGCCACGTTGTGAACCCACTCACCCGCCAGGTGTTCGAGAACCTCAAGAACCGCCTGCGACTGGCCACCAGCCCTGCGTGAACCCCGGCGCCAAAGCCGCAACACAGCCTCAGTGCGTGGGCACCGACGCCTGTCGCCCCGCACGCTTGGCCGCGTACATGGCCTCATCGGCCTGAGCCATCAGTTGATCAGTGCTCACCCCATGCTCAGGGTAATGGGCGACACCAATGCTGGGCGTGATCTGCAGGGTATGACGCCCGATGCGGAGCGCCTGCTGCAGCGTGGCCCGGATCTTGTCGGCGACTTGCAGGGCATGTGACGGCTCCTGGATGGATTCGAGCAGCACCACGAACTCGTCACCGCCAATGCGGGCCACCGTGTCGGTTTCGCGCACGCAATCCCGCATCCGGCGAGCCACCTCTTGCAGCAAGCCGTCGCCCACCTTGTGGCCCAGCGTGTCGTTGACCTGCTTGAAGCGGTCCAGATCCAGGAACAGCACCGACAGACGTCCCGCCGTGCGTTCGGCGCGCGCCAGCGCACCCACCATGCGGTCGTGCAACAGGTATCGGTTGGGCAGCCCGGTCAGCGCATCAAACTGGGCCATGTGCTGCAGACGCGCCTGCATCTGCTTGCGTTCGATGGCGGTGGCGATCTGGGTGGCAGCGTATTGCAGCAGGGCCTGCTCTTTGTCGTGCCACGGGCTGTGGCCCGCGTCACGCTTCAGGATCAGGGCCCCCAGGGTGCCACCGGGCGTGCTCAGGGGCACGCCCAGCCTGGCGGCCCAGCCCGCCCCAAAGGCCGAACGCCAAGTGTCGGGTTTGTCGTGCAGGTCATCCGGCGTGAGCAGCAACAGCCCCCCGCCAGCCATCGCAGCCTCACTGAGGAGACGATCGGCTGGCGCCTCGTGATCGGTGTCAGACGGCGCAGGCTGGCCGACGTGGGCGTCGTAGGCCATCCGGAAACGCCCGTCTTGTGGATCCCGCACCAGCACCTTGAAGTGCGGCGCCGGCATCAAGCCCCCGACGATGGCATGGATGTTGGCGATCAGTTCGCGCACGTCGCCGTTCGCATGCGCAGCCTCAGAGATGGCGAACAGGGCGGCCTGCGTGGCCTCGGCCTGCTTGAGCGCGCTGACGTTGCGCGCCACGGCGTAACGCCGTTGATCTTCCTCTGACCAGCGGGCCGACCACATCAGGTGCACCAGAGAGCCGTCCTTGCGCACATAACAGTTCTCGAAATGCAGATGCGGCTGGCCTGCCATCACGTGCCGGGCCGCCTGCAGCGTGCGCTCCTGATCAAAAGGGGCAATGAAATCGGTCATGCGACGGCCGATCATCTCCCCGGGGGCATAACCAAAGATATCTTCACCGGCGGGGCTGATGTATTGGAAGATACCGTGGGCATCAACCACACAGATGGCGTCCAGCAGCAGGTCGGCAATTCGGTCCATGAAAGCTCTGTGATCTGAGCGGGGGGACGAAAATCGTCAAGCCGCAAAAGTGTTACTTGAGAGGGTAGCTGATTTCAACATGTTCGCCCAGCGGCCAGCTTGGTCAGGCCAAGAACGTGTCCACTCAAACAACACCCCTGCCCCTCACTCAATCAGCGCCCATCTGGGCCTGCCGGGCCACTTTGCCCAGGCGCTCGTACTCACGCAGTGTCAGGGCTTGCAGTTCGGCCGCGCTGCCGCTGCGCGGCGTGAAGCCCGCAGCCACCAGCTTGTCCTTCACGGCAGGATCTGCCAACGCCTGCGCCAGGGCCTGCTCCAGCCGCTGAACCACCGGAGCCGGCAGGCCCGCTGGGCCATACACACCAAACCAGGGTTCGACCGCGTAATCGCTCAGCCCCGCTTCAGCCAGGGTCGGCACATCGGGCAGGGCCGGCGAGCGCTGCGCCCCCGCCACTGCCAGCGCCCGCAGCTTGCCGGCCTGGATGTGGGGCAATGAGGCGGGCAGATTGTCAAACGCCACAGGCACCTGCCCGCCGATCAGGTCCGTCACCAGCGGCGCACTGCCCTTGTAGGGCACGTGCACCCAATCGGTCTTGCTGAGCTGGGCAAACAACACGCCGGCCAGGTGCATCGAGGTGCCGGTGCCCGCCGTGGCATACGCCAGGCCCGGGTTCTTGCGCGCATGCGCCAGCAACTCAGCCACATTCTTCACCGGCAGTGCCGAGCCCACCTCGAGCACGATGGTCGAGTTGCCCAGCAAGCCCACCGCCGTGAAGTCCTTGCGCGGGTCAAACGCCATCTTCTTGTAGATGTGGGGATTCAGCGCATTGGTCGAAATGGCGCCCATGCCCACGGTGTAGCCATCAGGGGCCGACTTGGCCACCGCATCCATGCCGATGTTGCCGCCGGCCCCCCCGCGGTTGTCGATGATCACCGGCTGCCCCAGGGTCTGCGCCATGCGCGCGCCCACCGTGCGCGCCACCAGATCGGTGGTGCCCCCCGCGGCATACGGCACGATGAATCGGATGGGGCGGGCCGGAAAGGCCTCTTGTGCCCTCAACGGAGCACTGCCCAAGAGGCCCAACACCGCCGCACTGGCGGCGCCCAAAAGGGCGCGGCGGCGTTGGGGGGTTTGCAGCGGCAAGGGGTGAAAAGACATTGGCATCGATCGGTCTCCTGTCGGTTTGATAGGCCCAGGGCATGACGCGCGTGGGTCATCGTTCATGGGCATCGGTGGGCATTTTTGCCCGGATACCCGTCTGACGCATGAAACCGCGTGAGAGGGCCCGCCCAGGGCCGGGGCTTGCCCCGGCAAACCTTGCCGATCGGGGCCTGCACCCAGGGTCGGGCTCAGCACCGGGCCCGCAGGGTTGGCGCGGGCCGGCGCAGGATCAGGCCAGCCCGTCGGCGTCGACCGCGCCTTCTGCAAACGGCCTATCGGCCCGCCAGGTCACCAGAATAAAAACACCAGTCCCAGAACTGCTGGAACGGTCTGCACAAACAACACCTTGCGGGCCACGGTCACCGCACCCCAGACCCCCGCCACCGCCACGCACAGTAACCCGTAGGTGGCAAAGGCCTTGGCCACCCCAGGTTCGGGGTACACCAAGCCCAACAACAGGGCCACCACCAGAAAGCCGTTGTAGCAACCCTGGTTGGACATGGCCGCGGCCCTGGCGTCCACGTCCTCCGGTTTGATTCTGAAAACCTTGACCCCCCAGCTTCGGTAGAAAACCGTCTCAGCCAGAAAAATCAGGGCGTGGATCAGACACACCAGCCCAATCAGACCTTTTGCCAACATTCAGTGCTCCTTTTTGAAAACCCAAGCCCCGAGCCGGGGCGGCGGACAGGCGGAATGCGCGGTCAAGCCACCCGTGAATCGTCAATCGGCCAATTTCGAACGACGTTGAATGACACCCTGCAGCGCAGCCTCAGACCACGGCAAAGTTCTGCCCCGCCAGGCCCTGTCCAGCGAAAAGAATTGATCAATGGACCGCCATCGGTAATCATCGCGGGCCCAAGTGGTACGACAACTCTTTTCGACGAGCGCCCCTGAGAATCGGGCCCGATTCTCACTTGTTGTCCGACAACAAAATGTCCACTTCAGACTATTCGTTGCCCATGAGATACAAAACGGATTTCATCCATCGCCCACCCCCTCATGTCGATGCGCGACTTCGCGCCGTGTCACAACGCCGGACCCTGGCCCGAGGCGAGGTGCTGCTTTCGCCCGACTCCCCCTGCGGCCTGCTGTTCGGCGTGATCACCGGCGCAGTCAGCACGGCGCTGTATGCCGAATCGGGCAAACGGTTCGGCAACACGATCTGGACCGAAGGCCATTGGTTTGGTGAGGCCAACCTGCTGAGCAAAGGCTCGCAACCCTTTTTTGCCGAGGCGGTTGAAATCAGTGAGGTGGCCGTGATGGACGAGCCCACGTTCAGACAGCTCATCACAACCGATCCTGAGGTGCTGCTTCACTTGGCCACGCTGGCCGCCAGCCGCTACATGCGCCTGCTGTCCTGGGTCGAGCACTCGGTGCTGCGCCCCATCCCCGAGCGCATTGCCCTGCTGCTGTGCGCCTCCTCCGAACGACGACACAACCAGCAACGGCTGGTCAGGGCCTCTCAGGACAGCATGGCCGACTGCCTTGGCGTGTCCCGGCAAAGCATCAACAAGTGCCTCAAGAGCTGGGAGAAGCTGGGCCTGATCGAGATCTTTTACGGGTCGATCGTGATCAAGGATGAGAACAGCCTGATGGCCGCCGCGTGCCAGCCGCCTGACAGCCACGAGCCACGCCACGCGGTGCCCGATCTGATGGGGTGAGGCCTGACCCGGCTCGGGGCCGAATCCATCGGGCGGCACCCGGCGACGGCGCCAATTTCAGACACAGCCCGCTGGGCGCCTGCGGGCTTGTCAATGTCAAGGCGCGGGCCTTGGTGCGTCGATGACGTTGAATGGGCCCATCCATCCCATCGCAAGCATTCAATATTTTGGAGTGAATCAATCGCGGCCCTGAACGACTTAATCGGCCTCGAAAGCGGCACCCTCACCTGCAAAAAATCAGCCCTTTGCTTTAACTTGAATGTCTGCATCGACCTGATTTACCCGGCACCCACCATAATGCCGCCGTCAATGAATGACAGGCTGTCTGAGGGATCGGAGCCAAGAATATTTCCACATTCATTTCGATCAAAATGGCCGGGGCCATCATCCAGCGATAACCAGGCCAGGCGGGCGTCTCGGAATATTCTCAGTCGATTCGAATTCAACATCACGGCAACCCAAGCCACTATCGATCAACTCCGCGCCTCCGTCCGATCACCCCACATACCCTGAAGAAGACCCTACAATTTTGTGCGGACGACATGCGATACCAAGAAAATACGGCTGGGCAGCGTCAGGCATCCGCCCTCAGTCTTTGAGTTTTCGTTGCATCTGTTATGTTTTCATAATTAATTGATAATTTTGACCATTCAGCCTCGCAACCCACTCCGGCTCCGTCCATTTTTATCGTCTCATTTATTGTCAATATTTGACAATCCGTTGCGGCCGAGTCACACCGCAACGAACGTGATCTTCAGATGAAAAAGAATGTCAAAACTTAACAATACCCAGCCCAAGGCTTTTGCAACCGATATGGTCAGCACCCTGTCGCCAGAAAGCCGACAAAAGCTGCTTGCCGTTTCGGAGCTGAAACGCGTGGAGGCGGGCGACATCATCTGGGACCGGAGCGATGACCAAGAAGCCATGGTCCATGTGGAATCAGGGCAGATCCGGAGCTACCTCTTTTCAAGCACCGAGCCTCAATTTGGATTCACCGATTGGGGACCAGGCAGCTGGCTTGGGGAGGCATTTTTGCTCTTGCCAGGCGACAACGTCTTCACCGTCGAGGCCATCGAGACCTCATTCCTGCGGATCATCCAACGAGAGGCCTTCCAGCGTTTGATGGTGCAGGACGCAGCCCTGGCCTGCGATGTGGCCCGGCTGGTCGCATCGCGGTACCGGCGGGTGCTGTGCTGGGTGGAAGAAGCGATGTCGCGCCCCATCCCGGAAAGGATGGCCACCAAGCTGGTCCGCCATTGCACGCCTCGCTCCAACGGAGGGTTCGTCTACTGGGGCTCACAAGACAACCTGGCCACCTGCCTGGCGGTGTCACGCCCCACCGTGAGCAAGATCCTCAAAAACTGGGAGCGCGACGGGCTGATACGGATCAGCTACGGGTCGATCCAGATCACGTCGTGCGAGCAACTATTGCAAGCCGCCCGGGAAAGCCCACCGACCACGAACCCCACGCAAACCACAGCGTGATCAGACCCTCAAACGCGAATGCCCCAGGCCCCCGCCCTTCTCCACCCGGATCTGGGCCGAGATGCGGTCTTTGAGGCCCTCGACGTGGCTGATCACACCGATCATCTTGCCGCTGGCGTTCAGGGTGTCGAGGGCACTCAGGGCCACCTCCAGGGTATCGGCATCGAGCGTGCCAAAGCCTTCGTCCAGGAACAGCGAATCGATCGAGGTCTTGTGGCTGACCAGATCCGACAAGGCCAGGGCCAGGGCCAGGCTGACCAGAAAGCTCTCTCCGCCGGACAGGGTGCGCGTGTCGCGCGCCGTGTCGCCCTGCCAGGTGTCCACCACATCCAGCTCCAGCTCACCCGTGCCTTTGCGGCGCAGTTGGTAGCGCCCATGCAGACGCTGCAACTGCCGGTTGGCCAGGTGCAGCAGGTGATCCAGCGTGAGACCCTGGGCAAAGCGGCGGAACTTGTCGCCCTTGGACGAGCCGATCAGCCCGTCCAGGCGCTGCCACAGCTCAGACTCGGCGGCCTGGGTACTCAGTTGCTGCAGCAGGGCCTGCTGGCTGATGCGCCGCTGCTCGTCGTCGCGCAGCAAGGCCTGCTGGGCGCCCAGTTGTTGGCGCAGATCGTCCAAGGCTTGTGACTGATCGGCCAGCAAGGCCTCCAGCTCTGCCAGCGGGGCCTCGGTCAGCGCTTGCAGCTGCAAGGTGTCGCGCTGCTGCAACGCGGCCTCGTGCACGGCCTGGGCCTGGTGCAGGGCCTGGGCCAGACGGGCTTGCAGGGCCTGCAGGCGTTCGCGCTCGGCCCCGGGCAGCAGGGCGTCGGCATAGGCCTGGGCGTCAGCAAAGGGGCTGGCCTGCAGCGCAGCCTGCCAGGCCGCCTCGGCCTGGGCCTGGGTCGCCCGCTGCTCGGCCAGGGCCTGTTGCAACTGGGCCAGTCGCCCCTGCAGGGCTGCGCGCTCGCGGCTCAGTCGATCAACCTCGGCACTCAGGGTGGCCAGCGACGGGGGCGGTTCGGGCACGGTGATGGCCGGTGCATCGAACAGGCCGCCCTGCGGCCCGGGCGCCGGGGGTTGCAGGGACTGCCAGCGCTCGGTCCAGCGGGCCTGCTCGGCCTGGGCGGCCTCGCACAGGGCCTGCTGGCGGCTCAGTTCGGTGGCCAGGGCTTGAAGGCGAGCCTGGGTCAGCTGCCACTGCTGCCATTCGGCATGGCGCAACTGAAGCCAGGCTTCGGCCTGGGTGGCTTCGGGCAGCTCAAAGCCGTCGTCGGCCAAGGTGGTCGCCAGCGCCTGGTGGTGGGCGGCCAGGGCCTCCGTGTGCTGCTGCACCGTGGCTGCGATGGTGAGCTGGCTTTGTGCCGCCCCCTGCAGGGCCTGGTTCAGCAAGTCCAGCTGGGCCTGGGCGGCCTGCCGGGCCTGGGCCTGGGCATGGGCCCGCTGGTGAGCGGCTTGCAGCACGGTTTCGGCCGCCTCGACCTGCTGCACGGCGTGCAGGGCAGCGGTGACCTCCTGCCCGGCCTGTTCAACGGCCTGGGCCAGGGCCTCGGCATCGGCCCAATCGGGGCAGGCCGGTGGCGCCAGGCCCAAGGCCGTGCAGGCCTGTTGCCAATCGGCCTGCGCCTGTTCGGCCTCGGCCTGGGTGGTTTGCTGCTCTTGCGCCCAGGCGCTCAGGCTGGCCTGGGTGCGGGCCAGGGCGGCGGCGGCGGCCTCGCCCTCGGCCCGAACATCGTCAAGGGCCTGTTGCGCCGTCTGCAGAGCGGCCTGGGTCGCCGACACGTCCAGCGCCTGGTAGGCCGCCACGGCCGGGTGATCGGGCGAGCCGCACAGCGGGCAAGGCTGCCCCGGCTGCAGGTGCTGCCGGTGCGACTCCAGGCTTTGGATGCGCTGCTCCTGGGCCAGCAATTGCTGCTTGTCGGCCACCGTGGACTTCAAGGCCTTGTAGCGCGCCAGCAAGGCTTCTCGCGCGCTGGCCTGCTGGGTCTGCTGCTGCAGGCCTTGTTGCTGGCGGCTGGCCTGCCGCAGCGCGAGCGCCGTCAGCTCGCGCAGGCGCAGTGCCAGGGCCTGCAGTCCATGCCATCGGGCCTGACGGCCCTGGCTGGCCTGCCAGTGCTCGCGCCACTGGGCCAGAGGACGCCCGGCCAGGCTTTGCTGCAGCCCGGCCTGGGCCGTCTGCACCGTCGCGTCGGCCGCGGCCTGGGACTGCTGAGCCTGGGCCAGCGCCTGCTGCAAGGCCGGGGCCTGCTGCTGAAGTGCCGCCAGTTCGTCGGCCTGCTGGTGGGCCCGTTGCTGCTGAGCCACCAGCTCGGCCCGGCGCCGGGCCAGTTCAGCCAAGCCCTGGCGCCACACGCCCAGGGCCTCGCCCCAACGCGCATGGCGGGCATGGGTGCTGCAGAACTGATCGCTTTGCTGCTGCTCAGCCCGCAAGGCCTGCAGCTGCTGTTGCGCCTGCCGGGCATGGCGTTCGGCCACGGCCAGCGCCAGGCCATGGGCCTGCAGCTCCTGGGTACTGGTTTGCTGATGCTGGGCCTGCAACTCGCTCAGTGCCTGCACACTGGCCTGCACCTGAGACTGGGCCTGCGCAACCTGCTGCTGCAGCGGCTGCAGGGCCTGGGCGGGCTCACTGGCGGCGAGGCGGCGCAAGGCGGGCGCGGCCTCGTCCTGGGCCTGCCGGGCCAAAGCCAGCCGCTGCCCCGCCTCGGTGGCGCCCTGTTCGGCCTGGGCCATTTGCAGCCGCCACTGACGCTGCGCCTGGTGGGTCTGTTGTTGCAGCTGCAGCGCCTGGGCCTGCGCCTGGAGCCTGTCGGCTTCCGCGGCCATGGCGGCGCGGGCCTCGGGGGCCAGCAGCTCCATGCCCTCGGCACGGGCCTGCATTTCTTTGAGTCGGGCCTTGGTCTGGCTGGCCTGTTCGTACACTTT
Organism: Curvibacter sp. GW821-FHT01G03; assembly: GCF_059422285.1. Taxonomy (NCBI): domain Bacteria; kingdom Pseudomonadati; phylum Pseudomonadota; class Betaproteobacteria; order Burkholderiales; family Comamonadaceae; genus Curvibacter; species Curvibacter sp. GW821-FHT01G03. The sequence continues at coordinate 107,269 of NZ_JBWKWP010000017.1, read as the reverse complement.
TTGCGAGATCAGGCCGTAGATGTCGGTACCAGTCAGCTCTTCGAGCAGTTCAGCCCTTTCGTTGGCGCTGGCGTTGAGGAAGGCCGCAAAACCACCCTGGGCCAGCAGCATCGACTTGGTGAAGCGGGCAAAGTCGAGGCCGGTGATGGCCTCGATGCGCTGCAACTTGTCCTTGCTCTGGCTGCACAGGATCGCGCCATCGCCCCGGGCCAGCTCCACCTTGGGGGGCTGCAGCGCGCCGTCCACCTTGTCGCGGGCACGGTGCTGGCTCCAGAAGGCACGGTAGACCTGCCCTTGAACCTCGAATTCAACCTCGGCCAGGCAATCGGCCGTGTGCCGGGTCATGATGTCGTTGGCACTGGCGCTGATGGTCTTGAGGCGTGGCGTCTCGTGGTACAGCGCCAGGCAGATGGCATCCAGCAAGGTGGATTTGCCCGCCCCGGTGGGGCCGGTGATGGCGAACAAGCCGCTATCGGCAAAGGGAGGGCGGGTGAAATCGACCTGCCACTCGCCTTTGAGCGAGTTGAGGTTCTTCAGGCGCAGGCGCAGGATCCTCATGCGGCCACCCCCTCGGCCCCTTCAACCCCATCCAACGCTTCGCTGCCCTGTTGCAGGGCCATCAACACGCTCCGATAGCGTTCGGTCAGGGCCTGGGCCAGTTCGGGCGACAGCGCCTCTTGCTGCAGGCGGCGTTCAAACACCTCCTGCGGGCTGAGTTCATCCAGCGTCTCGCGGGCCAGGGCGGCCAACTGGGCCGTGGCCGTGCCGCGGTCGCGGCGCACGCGCAATACCTCCAGGGGCAGACCCTCGGTCATCTGCTGCACCCGGGCCGGCAGATCGGGCAGGTAGTCGTCCTGGCTGACCGTGACCTCCAGCCACAGCGGGCAGGCCGCAGTGGCCTGGGCCGCCAGTGCCGGCATGGCCTGTGCAAGTTCATCGAGCGTGCCGCGCACGGCCTGCAGGCCCTGAAAGCGGGGCACGGGCAGTGGACTGACCTGCTGCAGGCCGGCATCGCCCAGGTCGATCAACAGCACCTCTTTGTCCTGCGCGGCTTCATCAAAACTCAAAGGAAGGGGCGAGCCGCAGTAGCGGATGTGCTCGTGCCCGCCCACACGCTGCGGCCGGTGGATGTGGCCCAGCGCGACGTAATCGACCGGCGGAAAGGCGTCGCAGGGGTAGGCCTCCAGGCTTCCCACATAGATCTCGCGCACCGATTCGCTGAGGCTGCTGCCCAAGGTGGTGAGGTGCCCGGTGGCGACCAGCGGCAGGTGCCGGCCCAGGGTGGCCCGCAGTTCGGCCTGGCGCGTCAGCGCCACCTGATACACCGCCGCATAGTGAGCCTGGATGGCCTGTTGCAGGGCCTGCTGCTTGTCCTGCGCGCTCTGCCCGGCCTGGCTCTGCAACACATCGCGCGGACGAATAAAGGGCACGGCACAGACGATGCACCCCGGCGTGCCATCGCGCTGCGGCAGCACCAGCACCTGATCGGCCGGCTGCGCCGCAGGCTGGGCCACCAGGTGCGTGCCCAGGCAGGCCAACAAGGCCTGGTTCTCGCCCAGCATCGCCACCGAATCGTGGTTGCCCCCCAGCAACAGCAGGCCCACGCCCGCCTCGCGCAGGCGCACCACCAGTTGGCTGTACAGCTCACGTGCATGGCTGGGCGGCGTGCCCGTGTCAAAGATATCGCCCGCCAGCAGCACCGCATCCACGGCCTGGACCTGCACCTGCTGCAACAGCCAGTCAATCAGGGCCTGGTGCTCGGCCTGGCGGCTTTTGCCCATGAAATGCTGGCCCAGGTGCCAGTCGGAGGTGTGGAGGAGGCGCATGGCAAATGTGAAGAGTGCGGTAAAGGCCGCGTGCAGCAGAAACGAATCGGTGAACGCCGGGTGTCGAGGGCTCGATTGTGCGGGCTGTCCGGGCGGCGCCAGCGGCGCAAAAGCAGGCCTGCACCCTTGCAGCGATCTGGATGGCAGACCAGGCGCGCCCGTCGGCACACAGCGCGCCCCAAATTGGGCCCCATGCCACCACCGACCACCGCCTTTTTGCGGCAGACTGTGCGCCATGGCCGCCCCGCAAGCTCAAGCTGATGTGAAACCGTTCAAGTCCGCCCGGGCCTTTGAGGCCTGGTTGCGCCGCGAACACGCCCAATCCGAGGGCCTCTGGCTGAAAATCGCCAAAAAGGGGAGCGGGATGGCCAGCGTCAGCTACCCCGAGGCCGTCGACATCGCCCTGTGCTGGGGCTGGATCGATGGCCAGAAGAAGAGTTTCGATGACGCGTACTTTCTGCAGCGCTTCACGCCACGCCGACCGCGCAGCGTCTGGTCCAAGACCAACACGGCCAAGGTGGCAGCGCTCATCGAGGCCGGGCGGATGCAGGCGCCGGGGCAGGCCCAGGTCGATGCAGCCCAGGCCGACGGCCGATGGGCCCGGGCCTACGACGGCGCTCGCACGGCCACCGTGCCAGACGAGTTGCAGGCCGCGCTCACAGGGTGCCCACCCGCGCAGGCCTTTTTCTCGACCCTCAACGCCAGCCAACGGTACGCGGTGATTTGGCGGGTGCAGACCGCCGTCAGGCCCGAGACGCGGGCCAGGCGAGTGACCGAATTGGTTGAAAAGTTGGCCAGGGGCGAGTTGGTACACATCTTCAAGCCCAAAGGCCCGGTGCAGGCCGCCGCTGATTCCGGGCTGGAAGCTGATGGCGCTCAGCCATGAGGCCCCATGGGCCCGCATCGCCTGCCGAGGCGGCCAGGAACACACGAAGCGATGAACGGGTAGGCACCGGCCCTTGACCCAGGCCCTTGACCCAGGCCATTGACCCAGGCCATTTACCCAGGCCATTTACCCAGGCCATGCGACCAACTCGTAGGCTGTGCTGCGTCCGCCGCCCGGGGCTTTCTGCAGAACACCCAGCGCCAGCAACTGGGTGATGTCGCGCAAGGCCGTGTCGGGTGAGCATTTGGCAATGGCCGCCCACTTGCTGCTGGTGAGCTTGCCCTCGAACCCATCGAGCAGTCGGTTCAGTACCTTGATCTGACGTCCGTTCAAGGACAGAGGGGTCCAACGTTGCCAGCAGCGTGCCTTGTTCAGCACCGTGTCCAGAGTGGACTGGGCATTTTCCAGGGCCCGACCCAGGGTAGCCAGAAACCAGGACAGCCACTCGGTCACGTTCAACGTGCCTTTCTGCGTGCGCTCCAACACCTCGTAGTAAGCCTTGCGATCGCGCTGAATCTGCGCCGACAAACTGTAGAAGCGCTGTGGACTGCCATCGGCACGCGCTAGAAATAAATCACCCACAGCCCTGGCGATGCGGCCGTTACCGTCGTCAAAGGGGTGGATCGTGACGAACCAAAGGTGCGCCAGACCGGCCTTGATGAGGTCAGGCACCTCGGTCTGCTGATGGGCCCAGGCCAGGAATTGACTCATGTCGGCAAGCAAACGGCTGGCGGGCGGGGCCTGAAAATGCACTTTTCGACGCCCTATCGGGCCCGAGACCACCTGCATCGGCCCGTCGCTGTCCTGACGCCATTGGCCGACGGCAATCCGACTCATGCCTGAATAGCCCGTCGGGAAGAACGCGGCGTGCCAGCCGAACAGACGCTGGGCGGTCAAGGGCTCTTGGCAGCGAGCGGTGGCATCGATCACCATCTCGACCACCCCCTCGACCTGCCGATCGACCGGGGCCGCTGCACCAATGTCCACTCCCAGACGGCGGGCGAGGGACGAGCGCACCGATGCCGCGTTCAGCACCTCACCCTCGATCTCGCTGGTCTTAAGCACGTCCTCGGTCAAGGTGGCAAGACTGGCCTCGTCGCGCAACGCAAGCCCCAGATCGGCCAGTCGCCCCAGAAGCAAGCCCTGGGCTCGGCTGACTTTTGTCAGGGACTGGGCCAATGCAGACAGTTCGTAGCGCCAATGAGGCCATTCCGGGGACTGCCAGATGTACAGGTTTTCTCCGCTATTCATGCGGAGATTAGAGCCCTCTTTCACCGCGACTGCAAATTTTTCTCCGCATTTGGTGCGGCGATTGGAGCAGCCAATCACCGCGCGTCCAGGCCAGCGTGATTTCACAAGCTGGCCTGGCGTCCTTAACGCTCCCGATACAACTGCCCCACCGGGCTGGCGATGCTGCCCATGATGAACATCGAGTACAGGCCATTGGAGGCCACTGCGATGTCGCTCGCGCTGTAGGCCACGCCACCACTGACCGTGAGCTGGGTGCTGCTGTAGGGCGTGTTGCTGAGCACGCCCAGGGCCGAGCTGCCCAGGGTGACGCCGCTGACAATCGGCACATAGCCAATGCTGAGTGCGGTGGCTGCGGTGCTGGTGCCGCAGGCGTGGTACAGGCGCACGTTGGCAGTGGTGCTGGCGGTGGGCAGGCGGTTCGAGTCGCTCAGCAGCGTGGTCTGCGGCGAAGCGGGGTCGCCATACACCAGCACGGTGTAGTCGTTGCCGGCCGTCAGCGCCACGGTCTGGCTGGTGGTGGTGCCATTGATCGTGAGGCTCAGCGGCAGGCTGCCCGAGGCCACCAGGCTGTAGGTGCCGATGGCCGGCGACACCAGCGAAGACAGCAAGGTGACAGCACTGCCGCTGGAGGTGACCGTGGCACTGGCCACGGCCTGCGACGGCAGGGCCGACACCACCCGCAGGCGAGACTGGGTGTTGCGATAAGTGGTCGCGGTGCTTTGCTGCAGCACCAGCGTGGCATCGACCAGCACACCGCCTGCGGCCGAACTGAGCACCAGGGTCTGCACCGAGGTGGAAGCCAGCGTGATGCCGCTTTGCGAGAGGCGCACGTCATCGCGGGTGCCGGCACCGGTGACCACCAGGGTGTAGGTGCCCGAATTGAGGGTGTAGTAGCCCGCCAGGGTGATGCTGCTCAGCGACACCAGCGGGGTGGCGCTGGCCAGGGTTTCGCCATCGCCCAACATGTAGATGTCGACGTCGCCCGCGTCGGGGCACTGGTCGAGAATGCGCAGGTAGGCGCGACTGCTCGCGGCCGACGATTGGTTTTCGGTCAGGGTGGTGGTGTGGGTGGAGCCCGAGAAGCCCGCCACCACCAAGGTATAGGGACCGCTTGAGCCCGACAGGCTGAAAGACGAGCTGTAAATGGCCGTGCCATTTTGATCCAGCACCCGCACGGTATTGGTGTCAGTGCCGACCGACACATAACTGCCCGCGTTGCCAAATGCCACGCCCGAGCTGATCACCGTGCCATTCACCTCCAGCGACAGTGCATTGGGCGAGCTGACATTGGTATTGAGCAGGCGCAGATTGGTGTTGGAGCTGCTGCCCCCGCCGCAGCCTGCCAAGGCAGTGGCGGCCAGGCCGGCCAGGGTAAAAGTTCGACGGCTGATGTCCATGGGATGTTCCTGCGTTCAGACTGAAAATGGGAGGGCGCGCGGAGTATCTCAGAAGGCTTTCAAACCCATTTGAAAATACCTTCTGTTTTATTCAACGCATATTTTTCTGCACATTAATTCACCTGGTGTTCTGTTTTCTTTACAGACACCAAAGCATTAATTCTTTGATATTTACAGGACAGACATAATCCACATGCCAGCCCTCATCCATCAACCCCCAGCAGGTTGCAGCGGCGAAGCCGCCGGGCTGGTCGGCAGGCTCACGGGTGAGCTGGCAGGCTGGGTGGTGGATGGGCTTGGACTGGCCGGCTCCCAGCCCTGGGGCCAGGCGGGCTGCGTTTCGGGCACCAGCACGTCACGGATGGCCGGGGGCAACTCGCGCTGGCGCGCCTGCAAGGCCTGACGGCGCTCGTTGGCCAGGGCCTCGCTGCCCTCGTCGTCGGCGACCACACGGGGGCGCAGGAACACCATCAGGTTGGTTTTCTTGCGGGTCTTGCTCAAGCTGCGAAACATGGCGCCGAGCACGGGGATGTCGGCCACCACCGGCACCTGGCCGGCATCGTTGGTGGCGCTGTCTTCGATCAAGCCGCCCAGCACAATGATCTTGCCGTTCTTGACCGTGACCGTCGACTCGATGGATCGCTTGTTGGTGGTGGGCCCCGCGTTCGTGGTGCCGGCCGCAGTGGTGGCCGCCACCGAGGAGGACTCCTGGTAGATGGTCAGGCGCACGTTGCCGTTCTCGCCGATCTGGGGTTTGATCTTCAGGGTAATGCCCACGTCCTTGCGCTCGATGGTCTGAAACGGGCTGGAAGTGGTGCTGCTGGTGGTCGTGTATGAACCCGTCACAAAGGGCACGTTCTGACCCACCACGATCTTGGCCTCTTCGTTGTCGAGCGTGATCACATTGGCGGTCGACAGGATGTTGGTGCCCGACATGGTCTCAAGTGCCGAGGCAATCGTGCCCAGCGTGAGCGTGGTGCTGCTGCTGATGCTGAACAGCTGCGACCACTGCACCCCCAGGTCCAGGCTCTTGCTGGCATCGACCTCGACCACCAGCGACTCCACATACAGCTGCGCGCGCGGTGCGTCGAGCTGGTCGATCACCTTGCGCATCTCCCGAAAGCGCGGCTCCGAGGCGGTGAGGATCAGCGAATTGGTGCTGGGGTCGGCCTGGATGCCGCCGCCCGTGCTGGGTTGGGCCGAGGCGCTGACCGAAGGGCTGCTGCTGCCCTTGCTGCCACTGCTGCCGGTGCTTGTGCTGCTGCCCGCCGTCATGCTCGACGAGAAGCCACCCGAACTGTCCGCCCCCGTGCTGCCACTGCTGCTGCCACCGCCATAGCCGCTGCTGGTGCTGCGCGAACTGTCGGCCGAGGGGAACGCCGCCCGCAGCACCGTGGCCAGCTTGGCGGCGTCGGCGTTCTGCAGGTGCACCACGTGCACACCCACCCCAGTGTTGGGGCGGTCCAGCCGGGCGACCAGCGAGCGCACAAAAGCCATCTGCTCAGGGTTGGCGGCGCGCACCAGCAGGCTGTTGCTCTGCTGATCGACCATGATCGACAGGCCCGCCGTGGCGCTGCCCGTGCCCCCATTGGCTGAGCCCCCCGCCGCCACCGTGCCGGTCTGCGCCGCCGCCCCGGCACTGGCCGTGCGCAGTTGCGAATCACCCAGGCGTTGCAGTGTGCTGACCAGGTCGGAGGCCACCGCGTGCTCCAGCGCAATGATCTCGACATCGGTACCGCTCGGGGTATCGAGCGATTCGATCAGCGTGGCCAGGCGGGCCAGGTTGCTCGCATAGTCGGTGATGACCAGCGCGTTGTTGCCCGGGTTCAGGTTGATCACGTTGTTGGGGCTGATCAGCGGGCGCAGGACCGGCACCAGGTTGCTGGCACTTTCGTGGCTGAGCTTGAACACCCGGGTCACGATGCGGTCGTCACGCGGCCCTTCGGGCCCCGCCACCACCGAGGCCGACTGCAGCTTGCCATCGGCTTCGGGCAACACGCGGTACACGCCGCCGCTCTCAACCACCACATAGCCTTGCAGGCGCAGCGCACTGGCCCACAGGCTCCAGGCCTGCGAGGGGGTCATGGGGTCTTCGCTGGTGAGCGACAGGTTGCCCTTGACCCGGGCGTCCAGCAGGATCTGACGCCCGGTGATGACCGCCATGGCACGCGCCACCGATTCAAGATCGGCATTGCTGAAGTTCAGGGTCAGGGTGCGCTCGGCACCGGCCCGGTTGGCTGCAGGCTGCGATTTGGCGGGCACGGTCGTCCCGGCCAAGACGGGCATGTTGCCCTGAAGCAGGGCCAGCACGGCCGCAGTGGCCAGCATTGAAAGGCGTTGGGTCATGAGGCAACAATGAGCCGCCAGCGGCGCCGTCGAGGCACTCTTGGGCAGCGGGATGAAGAGGCGACAGCCCACGTTCGGGGCCGCGCGTCGATTCTGAAAGCGCCCCTTGGCGCGCATGTGTGCGGGCTGTATAGATTCGTGAAGCAGCACAGCCGCACCCGGCAGGCCCCAGCCAACCCGTCGATGTACCAACGCGTGAAGGCTCTGCAACAAGTCGGGTACATGCAACACCCACCCTGCAGCGCGCTTGGCAGGGCCGTGCCCTGCTCCGCACAATGCAGACCTTGATGAGGCGAGGCCACACGTCGGTGCTGCCCGGGCCTCGCCTCTTCTCTTTATTTCCGCTCTTCCCTCTTTCTCTTGCTCAGGGTTCGCAGATCCGCTTTCTTGTCTCTGTCCCTCGGTCGCCGGCCTGTACTGGCGCTGAAGGCCACTGACTCGAACGCCCTGCCGAACAGAACCGACCACTTGCCCCTCCATCTTCCCCAGACCATGCCTGCTCAAACGTTCATCCCGGCCCGCTCGGCCCGCACCACGCCGTTCGCCCTCACCCCCTTGCTGGCCGCGGCCGTGCTCAGCGCCTGCGGGGGCGGTGGCAGCGGCGCTGACTACACCTTGAGCGGCACCCTCAGTGGCCTGAGTACCAGCGGCCTGGTGCTGGCCACCGGCAGCCAGACTGTGAGCGTGGCCTCGGGCGCCACCAGCTTCACTTTTCCGAGCAGCGTGGGCAGCTATGCCGTCACCGTCAAATCGCAACCCACGGGGCAGACCTGCGCCGTCACCTCGGGGGCCAGCGGTACCGCCAGCGCCAACGTGAGCAACGTGGTCGTCACCTGCCGCGCCTACCTGGCCTACGTCACCCACGGCAGCAGCGAAACCGTCAACGGCTTCAGCGTGAGCACCTCGGCCGGCACGCTGACGGCCCTGGGCAGCAGCGGCATCGCGGCCACCGCCTACCCGCCCACCCACATCGTGATGAGCAGCGATGGCTCCAAGGCCTATGTGAGCTTTCAGGACAGCCCCGTGATCGCCGACTACAGCGTGTCCAGCAGCGGCGCCCTGACCCTGCTGGCCAACACCGCGGCCGTCAGCGAAACCCGCGGCATGACGCTGTCGGCCGACGGCAAGTACCTGTACAGCACCAACTACACCGACAAGTCGTTGGGGCAATTCAGCGTGGCCAGCACCGGCGTGCTCAGCACGCTTTACCCCACCTCGGTGGCCGCCGGCAGCACGCCCATCTCGGTGGCCGCCACCGCCGACGGCAAGTATGTTTACGCCGCCAACTCGGGCGACGCCACCCTGACGGGCTACAGCGTGGGCTCAAGCGGCAATCTGAGCGCACTCAGCACCGCCAGCTACAGCCTGAGCAGCGGCAGCGCCCCACGTGGCCTGGCCACCGCCAACAGCCAGTACCTGTACGCCACCCAAGCCGGCAGCGCCAAGCTGCTGGCCTACAGCATCGATTCGAGCACCGGCAAGCTGACCGCCCTGTCGCCGGCTTCGGTCAGCACTGGCAGCACGCCCTACGCGGTGGCCCTGCGCTCGGACGGCCGCTGTGCCTACGTGGTCAACCGCAGCGACAGCACCGTGTCGCAATACATCATCAGCACGGGCGTGCCCACCGCCCTGGCCACCGCCACCGTGGCCACCGGCAGCAGCCCCGTGGCCATTGCCCTGTCGCCCGACGACCGCTTTGCCTACGTGGCCAACAGCGGCGCATCGACCGTGTCGGTGTACAGCGTGGGCACCAGCTGCGACCTGAGCCTGATCAGCAACGTGTCCAGCGGCGGCAGCACGCCCACCGGCATCGTGGTGCGCTGAAGCTAGCGCCTGAGGGCAAGGCCCGCATCGGCAAACCATCCCCCCGAAGCGGGGCCTGACAGCCATGATGGACTTTGAAATGACCGCGGACGGGGCGCCTCTGACGGGTCAGCAGGCCCGTGCCGTGAGCCCCTTCGCGAACTCGGTGACGTGGGTCTCGGCAGACCCGTGTGGCGCCTAGAGTTGGCTCTCTACATGGCGTTTGAAGTTGTTCAGAATGGCTTGCCATCCACTGCGCTGTTGCTCCACAGAATGGGAGTCTTCCCCATCAAAAGCCACTTTGACATTCACACCTGGGGGCGTTGCAATGAACTCGACGCTGGCCTGCCGGTCTCCGAACGAATACTCAAGCCAGTGATGCACGACCACTCGGGTATAGGTTCCGGCGAAATCAAAGCCGAAACTACCGTCCTTGGCTTCCATTCGCGAAGAAAATGCGCCCCCCTCCCTGAGGTCAACGCTCGCCTTGGTGGTGTGCCAGTCATCTGAAGCCGAGTTCCATTGAACGATGTCTTCAGGTGTCGTATAGGCGTGCCAAACAGCTTCGATGGGGGCCGTCACTGTGGTCTCAACAGAGATTCTCATGATTCGCTCCTGTGGTGCTTTGAGGATCGAGAACTGCTGCGTATTTTGAAACAGGCGATGGAGAAATGGTGGCTGATTTGCGGCCATCTGCGAAACCAAGGACTGCTTGAAGTCGGCAGACAGCGCCCACTGTATCTAGCTGCCAGCAGGAGGGCCAGACGTGGTGGTCGCAGGCACCTTGAAGGTCGGTACCCGATGAAGAAGATCAGCCCTGGGCTGATCCTGGGGCCCTGCCCAAGCAAGTCGGCCTTCGCCTTCAGGCCTCAAACAGCCTGGGTGGGCACCCCGTGCCGCAACTCGGTTTGCTTGTTCGATCCATCCACAAACACCAACTGGGGTTGATGGGCGCGAACCTCGTCCTCGTCCACCTGAGCAAAGGCAGCGATGATCAACAGATCGCCCACGGCTGCACGGCGGGCCGCCGACCCGTTCACCGAGATCATGCCGCTGCCCCGTTGGCCTTTGATCGCGTAGGTGATGAATCGCTCGCCATTGTTGATGTTCCAGATGTGGACCTGCTCGTTTTCAATCAGGTTGGCGGCCTCCAAGAGGTCTTCGTCGATGGCACAGGAGCCTTCGTAATGCAGCTCGCAATGGGTGACCGTGGCTCGGTGGATCTTCGATTTCAGCAGGGTGCGTTGCATGAGGGAGTCGCCGTTTTAAAACGGCCGGAGCATACCTTGCGAAATGCCCGATCCGACCCAAAACGCCCACGCGCGCCAACAAACCGGGACGGATAGCGCTACCTTGTCATGAGCGCGCCCACCGCGGTGCAGACCTTGAACCCCAACCGGACCTCGGGAGCCTGGCGACACACTTGGGATGATCCCCGTACCAGGGCTCACGGGGATGACACGGGACAGCCCAGGCCTGATGCCTCGTGCAGTCCCCGCTCAGCTCGGTTGCAGCGTATGTAGCGCATCCGCCAGCGTGGGAGGCAGTTCAATCACGAATCGACACCCTTGCCCAGGCTCTGAGTACAGCAGAACATCCCCGCCGTGCAGCCTGGCCACGTGACGGGTAATCCACAGGCCCAGGCCGAAACCCTGAGCCTTGTCGTCGTACTGGCCGCGTTCAAACTTGTAAAAAATGCGGGCCTGCGTCTGCTGATCCAGGCCCTCGCCTTGATCACTGACCGACAACAAAAGCCAGCCCCGGGTGTCCAGCGTGGTGCTGACGCTGACCTGGCCCTGCCGTGCGTACTTGACGGCATTGTCGATGAGGTTGGACAAAGCCATCCTGAGCAGGGTCGGGTCACCGATCCAGACCGCTGGATCCGGGGCCAGAGACAGTTGCAGCCAGTGCCTGGGCGACCAGTGCACCAGTTGGGTGGCTTCGTTCACCAGGTCGGCCAGATTGAACTCGGCGCTGACGAGTTGCAAGCCGCCGGCGCGAAAGCGCTCACTGCACAGGCTGTTGTCGACCAGGGCACTCAGGCGTCGGCAGGCGCGCCGGATTTGCGCGGCCTGCTCAAGCTGACGTCCAACGTCCTGGTCAGGAAAACTCATCTGCTCGGTGGCCGCACTGTCGATGATCGTCAAGGGCGTTCTGAACTCGTGGCTGATCATGCTGAAGAACTGCCGTTGCTCCAGCAACATGCGGCGTTCTTGATCCAGCGCCAGTTGCAAGGATTGCTGGGCCTTGCCCAGCTCGGCCGTGCGTTCACTCACCCGCGTCTCCAACATGCGCTCCGACGCAGCCAATGCCCGATGGGCCTGGGTTCTGGCTTCGTGGGCTCGTTTGAAGCGCTGATACAACCCTGCCCCGATCGCTGCGGCGGCCATGGTCAGCAGCAGCAGCAACTGGAATTGCCAGACCAGCGCAGTGTCGTGCTTGACCACACGCGTCCCGGTGAACTCGGCCAGGGTGAGCACGATGTTGCCCGATTGGAATACAAAGGTCACCAACAGCAGGCCCCGTTCAACACTCCAGCCACGTTGCCGGATGTCTGCACCACAGATCCAGCTGCCTGCAAAGACGCTCAGCATCGGGCAGACGATGCCCAGCAGGGCAAAGCGCCCGTAGCAGCCGAGGGGGATGCTGAGCATCGCGGCGACGTTGGCCAGGCACAGCAGGCGCAAAAACACCTGCACGGCGCGCCATCGGGCCTGCCCGCGGGTCACCAACTCGGTCGTCAGCCAGGCCACGCCGGCCGCGACCGAGAACGAGCCCAGGCCCACCATCGCGCTGGCCCAGGCCGGGTGCTGCTCCAGCAACCAGATGTTGGTGTACCCATGAAGATTGAAGGCGTGAATCAGGGTCAAGACCCCCAAGACACCTGTGGCGGCCAGGCGCCGTTCCTTGAAGATCACGGCACCACCGCCCACCAGCAAGAGCAATGAGAAGCCCAGGCCGAAATACAGCCCCAGGCCCCATCCCTCGCGCTCGGTCTGGCCCAGCAGATCGTCCGGGCGCCACAGACTGGCATAGACCCGCATCACGCTGCTGCTCTGCACCCGGATCAGGACGGGCTCAGCAGGGTTCAATCGAAAAAGAAACTTGCGTGTCGACAGGCGCTCAGCCGAGGGCCGCAGGTCCCCCGCATCTTGCTGCGTCCACTGCCCTTGACGGCGTTGATAGAGCGAGATCCAGTCGAGGTAGGGCGGGCTGATCTGCAGCAGCAGATCGGGCTCGTGCTGCAACTCGGGCGGTACCGTCAGGCGCAGCCAGACCACGTTTCGGGTGTAGCCTTCGCTGACGGGGCCCTGAAGCCATTGAAACTCAGTGTCGGGCTTGGCCGCCACGGTATCGACCGTGGCTTGGCCAGTGACATCAATCCATTGCTGCCACGGCCATTGACTGCCCAGAAGGATAGGATTTCCGGCCTCCAGCCGATGGCGCCATTCCCCCGCATGCAACCCGTAGCTCCCCAATAACAGCATCAGACACACCAACCACCTGACTGTGAGTTTTTGTGAGTATTTGTACATGGCGCGTTCCGTGCGGGGCCTGGAGAATCCCAGATCAAAACCTTTCATGATGCCTCAACAAGCCGCCTCTTCTCCCACCGCTCCGAGCATTGCTGTCGTGGAGGACAACGAAGACATTCGCAACAACGTCTGTCGCTTCCTCGTCAAGTCAGGCTTCAGGGCTTGGGGGGTTGAATCGGCCGAAGACTTCTATGTGGCCTTGCTCAGAGAGCATGCCCACCTGGTGCTGGTGGACCTTGGTCTGCCCGGTGAAGATGGCCTGTCGCTGGTCAAGCGATTGGCCGTACAAGGCATCCCCGTGGTGATTTTGACGGCACGGGGCGAACTCAGCAGCCGCATCGCGGGCCTGGAGTCCGGGGCGCTGCAATACTTCGTGAAACCCACCGATCTCAATGAGTTGGTGGCCGGCATCCGATCCTTGCTGCGGCGCACGGGCCAGCCCTCGGCGGGCCAGACCACCGTGACGGCTTGGCGCCTGCAAGCCAACGAAGCCCTGCTGATGTCACCCGACAACAAGTCGGTTCCACTGACAACCCGAGAGCTGCAACTGTTGGGCTGCCTGGCGAAAACACCGGGTACCGTCGTCAGCAAGACTGACTTGATTGAGTGTATGGGGGGTGGCGATTCCGAGGAGGCTTTTCACCGCATTGAATCTCAACTCAATCGCCTGCGCCGCAAAACCCTGACCGAGACGGGTCTGCCCTTGCCCGTGCGAGCCGTCTTTGGCAGAGGCCTGGTCTTTGTGCCATGACGCCGATGCGGATTCAGATGCAGACGATTTCAGTGGTGGCTTGTCACGCAAGCAGCTCACGGGATGCCGAGGGGGCTGCGCATGTTCGCGGATGGCCGCTGGGCATTGGCCCCATGTCGATGGGCTTCCACGGGGCGTGGGCTGACTTGCCGGCCAGCAAGACAACGAATGATCGTGTGGGGTCGCGAATTTCGCGGCCCGCAGCCAGCTGAAAAGAACCAACTAACAAGATGAGCACCATCGTCTCAAACTTGGATCTGCTGAAACGCATTCCTCTGTTTTCCTTGCTGACCGCGGCGCAAGCTGAGGCCATTGCCTTGACTGTGAACAAGCGCCACTACAAGCGAGGCGAGGTTCTGGTTCGGCAACACCACCAGGCCCATGAGCTGTTTGTCTTGCTGGCGGGCCGGGTGCGCGTGTTTTCCAGTGACAGCAAAGGGCGCCAACTCGTTCTGAACAAACTGCGCAAAGGCGAGATCCTGGACGAGATGAGCCTCATCGACGATCAACCGCACGCAGCCACTGCCCAGGCCGAGATCCCCACCGACGTGCTGACCGTGAGCCGGTCTGACTTTCAGCGCTGCCTGCAAGAAAACAGACATGTCGCTTATGCCGTCATGAATCACCTGGTGCAGCGCCTGCGTCAGGCCAATGGCAAGATTGAATCGCTGGCACTCATGGACGTTCACGGCCGCGTCGAGCGCGCCCTGCTGGAGCAGGCCGAGCCCACCGACGATGGCTTGATGGTGATCCATGAAAAGATATCCCGCCAGGACATCGCCAAGATGGTCGGTGCCTCGCGAGAAATGGTGAGCCGAGTGATGAAAGACCTGGAGGCACAGGGCTACATCCAAACGGACTCGCCCTGCCGAATGACACTCAGAGAACCCTTGCTGCGCCATCTGGCGTCACAGCCATGAGATCAAGCGCCCATCGACACGCCAGGCCTGCCAGACGCCACCATGCCGCTGGACGACCCTGATGGGTTCGACATTGGCAGATCTGGCCACGACCAAGGGGCTACCGGGCGCCAGCACGCTCTGATCGATAAACAAGGCCTGAAAGCAATGGTGAGCCCGCCCGGACTGCGGTACCAGCACTTCACAACACCGCAGACGGCTGTCGCAAGGCCACCCAACGCAGCATGGGGTTTGGCGACCCCGATGGGCCCGGCACCCCAGGCCGCGCTGGTCTGCGTTTTCAGTGCCGGCTGAGGGGCCAGGAAGGCACCGGGCACAGACAGCGATCCAGCCAGCACCAGGTAGCCTGCCGAAACCGCGGCGCATGCCGCCGTGCCAGAAAACAGGACCATGGCCCGCCAATGGGCACGAGCCCAAGCACCGGGCCTTGAATGCAACAGGTGGCAGCCCATGAGACGGCCTACTTGAGCAAGGCCACCAGCTCTTCAGCGCCTTTGTCGAGGCCCACCCGCGCAGCCTTGAGGCGCCCGATGGTGGCCGGCACGTTCATCGCGTTGGGGAATTGCTTCGCGACATAGGCCGCCAGCAACTCGCCGGTGCCGGCGTCGTAGATCTCAACCGAGTACATCACCGACCCGATGAAAGCCCCCTCTTTGCCCCGGATGCCTTGCACCGCGTTGTAGGGGGCACCGACCAGATCGAAGCGGGTGACCGTGCTCACCACCGCTGTGTTGGGCTTGGCGCCGGTCAGGGTCAGGCGGATGCGCAAGGTGGCAGGCTGCGACGCATTGACCAGCCGAAAGCGTTGGTTGAGCTGCCCCGAGAAGGCATTGAACATGTACTCGGACAGTTCGCGTCGCTCATCGAGCGAAATGTCTTCAAACTGGCTGTCTCGGCCACCATAGATCGTCACCGGATCCAGCATCACCCGCGAGTACGCGCCCCAGGACACCGGCCGGGCCATGCTGAAAGGCACCCGGTCGCTTTGGGCATCGTGGTTCTGGCGCAGCTGGCTGGACGAGGCAATCTCTTCGTACCGGTTGGGTTGCGTGCTTGAACAGGCAGACAGCACCAGCAGAACCAGGGGCAGGCTGAGATGCAATCGGTGGCGTTGGGTCATGGTGAAAGCTCCAGAAAAGAAGGGATGTGGGCAGGCTTGCAGACGGCGTCTGCAAACCCTTGGAGCCGACCTTTATTCAGGTACGGGTCGGTACCGATATTTTCAGATCCAGGGTTCCGGAAAGGTACAAAAATCGGTACCATTCCGTACCGTTATAGGAGACACCACATGCGCGTGATGACCGATGAGCGACGTGCCGACATCATTCGACTGGCTGCCCTGCTCTTTGAGCAGATCGGCTACGAGGCCGCGTCGATGAGCGAAATCTCGCGCCGCCTCGGAGGCTCGAAATCAACGCTTTACCGCTACTTTCCGACCAAAGACGACCTGGTGGTGGCGGTGGTGAGAACCTTTGTCACAGGCCACATGGCCGATGCCATCGCCGAGCTTGAAGCCTCCATCGACAAGGCCCGCCCCTTGAAAGACGCGCTGCTCCGCTTCGGCGTACTCGCACTCAAGGTGGTGGCCAACGACAGCCGTGCGCGCTCGCTGCACCGGGTGATCGTGGCGGCGGCTGGGCAATCCAATGTGGGCGAGCTGTTCTTTGCGGCCGGCCCGGCCCAGATGCTCTCCCGCCTGGCTCAATTGATTGCCCTGAGCGTGCAACGCGGCGAGATCCGCCTCGTCGACCCCGACATCGCCGCCCAGCAGTTCACCGCCCTGCTGAACGCCCAGGTCAGCGGCCGCATCTACCAACAAGCGCCCCAGGCCTTGAAAGCGGCCCAGTTGAAGCCCATGGTCACCATGGCGGTCGAGTTCTTCTTGTCTGCCGTGGCCCCGGTGCCCGAGGGCAAGGCACAGGGCGGATCTGCGAGCACGTGAGGGCTGGACACATCACGTTCAGCGCTGGGCATCCCGACGGCGGCAGTTCATGAGCGGCCTGCGCAGGTCCCCTGATTTGAAGAGCCATGCCCCAAGGGCCCAATCCCACCCTACTCAACGCTGAAGGAACAAGCCCAGGCCTGCATCAACAGCCTGCTATCGCCCCATCAGCAACCGACGCGCGGAAAGCCGAAGAATTCAGCGTCACGCCTGAAGACCTGCAGACTTTGCTGCGCGTGACGCAGGCGGAGGTGGAGAGACGGGCGGGGGCTGTGGAGGCGGCTATTGGGGAGTTGAGGGTGGTGTTGGGGTGACGGGTGGGTGGCGGCTTTGCAGCGATTGCTGCCGGTCACCGTCGGACGCCGAGATCACGTTCTCTACACCATTGCGATCATTGCCCCACCCAGCCAGCGCCGGGGCTAGTGACCGGTTTCCGGTGTACCGCGGACATTGCCGGCATCGGCGTTGAGCCGGCAGAGCCTGGTCTCCCCCGGTGACTGATGTCGATTTCGCCAAGCTCATGCAATCGACCCACAAGGGACGTTCGACTTGCAGGGTTTGAAGCACTGAAGCAGCCATTTAGCGCAGGCCGGATAACTGCTTGGCGCGCTTGTAAGATAAGCCATGAACAAGCCAGATCCAAAGGTCCGGGCAACACCGAGAGCCCTTCGTATCGCCTACGTGCTAGAAGACGGTATCGATGCACATGGCTGGCTCGACGCGATCTTCGCCGACTGTTTTGGCCGCGATGGCGGGCGGCAGTCGCTTGTCGTTCCATTGGTGAACGGCGCCATCTCCGAGCCATTTCAGGCGTGGCTTCGCCTACTTGACCCGGACTTTGTCCTGCTCCTGACGTATGACAACGCGGTCTTGGTGCCAGGATTGATGGCACTACTAGCCGATACGACGCTGCTCGAACGGAAGCGAGACCGTATCACGCCTGAGCAACATCCACGGGTAGGCCTCGAACGTCCATCTGGCCTCACCTCGCTATCGTGGCTGCCATTCCTCAAAACCGTATCTGGTCTCCATCACACGCCGCCATCTCACATTCTGGATCGGTACCCAACTTGGAATGATGATGGCCTCATCAAGGACAATTTCGGAACCCTCTATGGCAGCGTGAATCCCTTCCCGCTGCATCAGCAGATCGGCGTGCGCGGCATGGTATTGACTCCTGAAAATCCACCGGACCACCGCTGGCACTTTCGACCCCTAGAAGGGGATGAGGTGCAAGATGCCTACGTCGTTTTAGAGAATCTCGGGAATCGTGGCGGCATAGTGACACTCGGCCAACTTTCCAATCTTCGCGCCCAGCCACACAGACCGGAACACCACTGGACGGATGGCTTCTGTCTCGTGGTCGGCGATACGCTCGAAGACCGCATCGCGTGCTGGAACGCGGGTCTGCTTTTCGATGATGCACAAAGTCAGCGCTACAAGACTCTGCGTGTCCCCGCCGGAGCAGTCGTCAGTTCCGAAAAGGTCGACAAGATCGGTGCGTTCCTAAGGGCCAGTAATTGGTTGGGGGGGAACAACGGTCCAGCGCGCGTGTTCGTGCGTTCGCGTTCGCTCGACGCTGCAACCCTGGAGGGGTTCATTAAGCGCCTGCAAGAGTCTTCCCGCTCGAGCGTTACCTTTGTGCCTATTGCTTCGATCGAGGACTGTTGCCCACCCGATGCCGCGCGGGTCTGGCGTGCCCTGCCTGGCATGACCGTTGGTACGCCAACGGTTGAGACCGCAATTGCTGGGTCCAAAGTGACAGTCAGTGTTCCCCAACCCTTGCAGCTTGCGTACTGTGCGGGCCTGCATCCGATCTTCGCCCAAGGGGCTTGGTACATTGACTTGTCAATCGACCGGTTGCATGACATGGGCCGCTTCATCAACGTACGCGAAGCCTGGGCGCTACCTAAGCGGCGACAATTGGTGCGCTATTTCTCCGACGAGAACGGCGCTCGCATTCGAGCAGGTGGCGGACTCGCGGTGCCGGTCACTATTGACACTCGGACGGTCGAAATCAAGCTGCCCGAAGACATAAATGTCTTCCAGAGCCTCATCGTTGAGAGCACGCGCTTTGAATATGACGACCTGCGTGGCTTACACGCCAAAGCGGCACCCTACCGCTACATCAAGCATTCCGACAAGGGCAGCTACCTTCAAGGTTTGATTGGGATGTTTGGCTCACTGAGCGACATTGAGCACACAATGGAGACGCACTTCTGGCGCGTGCAGTTCGGCAAAATGGCCGCACCGGCGCAAAGCCAGCATGATGAGGTCATCAGAGACATTCAACAGCGCATGCATGCGAGTAACGGAAGGCTTGTCATCGAAGACGACGCTGGATGGCAGAAACTAGCGCAGCGAATCGTACAGAAGGCAAGCAGGCTGAAAGTCCCGCGACTGCGAACGCGCTACGCGGACCTCCTGACCGCCTGGACCGAAGAGCTTACCGCCGCGACCGAGAAGGACCCCAATCTGAAGCAACGCCAGGACGAGATCCTGGGTGAGCGTGAGAGTGACCTCAAGAGGTCCTTGAGCTTCTTCTTTGAACGCGGTGTGATGTATCGCGGCCATGAATGGAGCTGCAGCGAATGTCGGCATCGAAATTGGGTTGGGGTCGAAGCGTTGAAGGACGTGATGTCTTGCGATGTATGTGGTCAAGAGCATCAACTTCCCATCGATGTCGCGCTCGACTTTCGGATGAACGAATTCTTCGCCACCTGCCTACGCGAACACGACACGATCACAGTTGCGTGGGCGATCGGCGCCCTGAGGCAACAGGCCAATCACTCTTTCATGTTTGCTCCGCAGACTGCGCTATATCGGGATTACCCAGAGAACCAGGGCCAGCGAATTGATCGCGAGGTCGACCTGCTTTGCATCATGGATGGACGACTTGTGATCGGTGAGGTCAAGGCTGGCGCTGAGCTGATCACTAAATCGGACATCACTGTCTTAGCTGCGGTAGCCCAAGAATTGGGTGCGGACCTAGCCATTCTGGCGGCCGTAAAGGGACAGCCCGCGGCTATGGAGGCGAAAGTTGCGGAGCTTCGCGCCCTACTCCCGGTGGGCATCAACGTCGAATTCCTGCTATCGGATTGGAACGATGAACCGTCGAGCTTCCTTTGAATGCACTGTGCGACTGCTGGCTCGCTGCTACACAAGTCGTGCCAGCGGCGGCCATGTGTGTCCCTTCTTGGCCTGACTGGCAGGTCGCACCAATGCAGCTGCAGATCGAACAGGGAATCTGTCTCCCTCTGCACTTGCGTCTGTGAAAATCGCGCGGTGGTCTGCGTTCATGGTGAAGGTCGACGCGTCGAGACATTGAGTAAACATGACAATCGACGCGGACGACCTATCGGCCGGCTTGCGCCGGCCTACTGTCCGCCGGACATTTCAACTTTAGGCGTTCCCGAGTAGTTCATCATCATGCACGAGTACATTCTCTTACTAACCGACCTAAGCTATCACGCAGGATTAATTGGCTTAGCGGAATATATGGAACGCCAAGCGATTGCCGATTGGCTTTCTCCCTCGGGCGTTGAGTTGCCAGATCCAAGAATGCGCTCAAATGAAGAGAACAAACACTCAGAAGTCAGCGAGATGCCTCTTGAAGGAACAGGTTCCACGGGAGGTGGGGCATCCGGAAATGGAGAAGATGCGGAGGAGCAAAATCGTTGGCCGCAGTTTTTGGCCTTCAATAAGTGGTTGTTCACGGTAGGTGACAGGGACTGCTATCCGTCGGTTCCGCATGGGCACTTACAAAAGAAAACCCGAGAATGGCCGAAGCTAAATCCTTATACTGGGCGAGTGTTTTCAGACGTACATCAGGAAGATGCAGGGTCCCGACTGAGCAGGGCAGAAATGAAATCCTTATGGAACGATCCTGACTTTGTCGAGCTCTGCCGAAAACAGGTCCTGTGGTACAGCGACTTTGCGCCTGCGTATAGTTTCCCAAGAGCGCGCTTTGACAAGCTTCAATTCCCAAGGTGGCGCTAGCCATGCCTAACATGGCGCGCTACCTCGCTCCCTTTGGTCGCTGGACGCTGCGCCATAAACCTGCGCCGCGCCGGTTAGCTTTACGTTAAACCTCACGCACCCGCGCTATGCCCTCACTGAGCGACTTCGGCTGGTTCTTGTCTCCGACACGGAAGATCATCGACAAATGGAAGGCGAAACGCGGGCGGGCACATAGGACAGTCGCGCTTCGGAAGTGGAGCCGCTGTCTTTTCTTCTTCGAGCTGGGGGCACTCCTGGCCCTCTCCGCACTCTGTCTCGAGCCTGCTCCAGGGAAGTGGACTATCGTTGGAGTACCCCTGCTCCTGTACGCAATCTCCCGAATCAATGAAATCGCATACGCTTTCTATCGTGATCCCTTGTCGCCGGTGAAAGACTCGAACCTGACGTCAGTCGATCGTGTCCGCATGGCCATGCGGAGCTATTTCGGTCTAGGATTCAACTTCGCGGTCCTCTACTACTTCGCGCCCTTTTCAGGCCTATTCAGCTCAGGGAATAGCACTCACCCGCTGGAGGGATTTACGGAGGCGGTCTATTTCAGCGGCGTCACACTGGCGACGCTTGGTTACGGCGACATATTTCCAGCGTGCGTAGTTTCGCGCGCGGTGGCATTGGCCGAAGTTTTCACCGGCATTCTAGTGATTGCGGTAGCGGTGGCCGCTTAC
The DNA here is from genome assembly GCF_059422285.1 of Curvibacter sp. GW821-FHT01G03. NCBI lineage: Bacteria > Pseudomonadati > Pseudomonadota > Betaproteobacteria > Burkholderiales > Comamonadaceae > Curvibacter > Curvibacter sp. GW821-FHT01G03. Next base: position 85,929 of record NZ_JBWKWP010000017.1, on the reverse strand, counting down.
GTTGGAAGCATCAGGAAGCGCGAGGTCTAACAGGTCGTTCGAAGCAGACACGCAGCGGCAATGTGCCGCGAGATGTATGCCCTCGTGGCGCATTGCCGCTGCGTGCCGGTCAACTTCGACGTTGGGCGCCCGCTTTCTTGGATCATCGATGCCCGCTTTGGGCACAGAGTACGCTTATGTTCGGACCCGGACCGGCCGTTCAAGGCCGGCTCCCATCTCGCAAAGTGAATGCCCGGTCTTGGATGAACAGCGGCCTTAGCGCCCGTCGACAGTCCAATGGCTGGTATTGATAAATGCAGTCGCTCGGACAACCGGTCTTGAGTGACTCAGATCAGCCTAAAACGGCAATTTATCCCTCTCCGTACGTTCGCGCCCAAAAACACCGACGCCTCACCAACCGCACTTCAAACACATGCCCATCAATACAAATCCCACAACCGATTTTGTTGTCAGGTGATGGAATCATTTGGGCGATCAGTCTTCGTTGTGCCCAGCCGCCAAGGGCGAGTGTTACGCCGCAGGCTGGGTGGCGAAATCCTTGGGGTTCACGCCCAGAACTTCCAGCTTTTTGGCATACGAGTCCCTGCGTTTGGCGGCCTTTATCGCGGTCTCGGTGGCGGTTTGTATGGCCTTGGGCCCTTTGTGGGCAGCCGCCTGGATCAACCCGAACTTGTGAGCGGCATCCGCCTCGGCCCGCTTGAACGTGGCGATGAGTTCAGCGTGGGCCACGGATGGATTCACAGCAACTCCCTTATCAATCGACGTCGTCATGCTTAAATTTTGACGTTGGCGCGAAGCAAGGCGGTTCTCAATTCGCGCGTGGCTTCTTTGGAAATATCCACCTTTTGAACCGCCAGGTCGAACGAAGAGGCTGGCTTGATGTGGGTGGGCAGTATCTTTTTAGCCGGAAGCTTGCCTGGGTACGTCCCTTGACGCGGACACATGCGAACAGAAAACCCGAATTCTTCGAGCACGCCTTTCGCATACAACTCTGCCAATTGTTGAAACGACACGTAGGTGGAGCGTTTCACGTCTTTACGCCCTGGTTGGCTGACGTCGCGAACGAGTTCGAATTTTCCGAGTGAATCGCGCTGGGTATCGGTGAACGGATGCAGCAAGAAGGTCTGACGAACGCCATCCTTTTTGGACATCCAGGTGTGCTCGACGGCTATATCGGTTAACAGCATGTTTTTCTTTTAGCTCCGAGCGCTGCTGCTTGCATGATCGCATCAGCCGGCACATCGCAGACAGCAGATTTTGTTTTCAAAAGACCTCAACCGGGAGCCGGGTGCCCCAGGCAGTACGGGTTGAGCGCGCGGGCAAAAACCGCCCAGCGGGTGCAGACTTTAACTGAACGAGCGCCGGTGGCAGATGCCGATGGCACGGCGATGGACCGGGCCTGCCAAGGGTGGGCAATTGAAAGCCCGCCGCCAGCCTTGAGCAGCCTTTCATCTGTGGACGTCGGCTCTGCAGCGGGGCTGACCTTGGCGCTATGCTTGCTGCGGGCCGATATAAGCCAGTAAGCCGACCTTCGACTGGTCCCATCGAACTAACGGAGCAAAATGAATCCACGTCGCGTTCACGAACTCATGAGTGCTAACTTTCCGTCAGTTGGTGCTGCAGAGGTGACGTGGACCAACCTCGTTGACGAACAGGGGCTTCTCATGGAAGGCCGGGCGCGAGTTGTTCTTTTGGCGCATTTCGTAGAGCGAGGTGTTGAAGAAGTGCTGGTCGAGGTTCATCGGAAGGTGGGTAACCAGTTGCCCATTGATTCGGTCATCCCTTACCTCCGAAGCCAGGTCTGCCGCGGCAACATTCGAATCGCGAATCGTGAGTTCACAGTTTTTGCAGAGGTGGCAATTAACGGCGTAGGACGAGGGTGGCATACGCTGCAGTAGACAGAATGCGGCCACAACCAGTCCTTCCTTGTTGGCCGCCCACTGAGCAAAGATAGATGCGTGCTCATCGACAACCATCGGCGCCAGAATCGTCCAAACCAGTCTTCCCAAGCTCTACTTCATGAAGTTCGACACACTGCCTCATCAATGTCTTGTGGACGAGATGCTCCAGATTCGGGTGCTGGGGCTTTGTGCCGGCGAACGGTTGAACCTGAAGCTGTGGAGTTGCTTTAGTGATGTTGTGTGGCGGTCCGAGGCGGTCTTCCTCGCAGACTCCTACGGTGTCGTTGACTTGAGCACTCAAGCGCCTGTATCCGGCTCATACACGGGCGTCGACCCGATGGGACTCTTCTGGTCCCGAGCCCCAGTGTCTTCCGAGCTCGCCAAAGGCTACGACGGTAAGAGCTCGGACCCGCTCATGGCAACGCTTACAGCAGAAACGAACGACGGCGCGCCGCTAATCTCTCAAGCCATCAGGCGTGTCTACATGGACGAACGGGTTGTGTCGAGGGAGGTCCGAGAGAGGGGCCTTGTCGGCAAGATGTTTGAACCCAGCCGACCCGGTCCCCACAGCGCAGTCCTTGTGGTCGGTGGTTCCGGCGGGGGATTGGCCTGGTCCCAGGAGGCGGCGGCGCTGCTGGCATCACGGGGCTACGCTGCTCTGGCCCTCGCATACTTCGGCGCCGAAGGCCTACCGTCGACGCTCGACCGCATTCCGCTCGAATACTTTGGTACGGCCTTGGAATGGTTGAAAGCACAGCCTGGAATCGCGGCCGACCAGGTCGCGGCAATCGGTGTGTCGCGAGGCGGAGAGTTGGCCTTGCTTCTCGGCGCCACGTTCCCTGAAATACGGGCCGTGGTCGCGTATGTGCCCAGCGGCATCCTCTGGCCTGCGTACCCTGAAAGCGGAAATGGCGCCTGGAGTTTCCGTGGGCAGGAGCTTCCTTACGCCAGGACGCTGACCTATGAGCAGTGGGACGAGGCGCTCGCAACCGGCAATGCACGAGAAGGTAGCTTCGATTGGTACTTCATCCCGTTGAAGGACCCCGCGTATGCGAACAGGGCATCAATCCGGGTGGAGAAGATCAACGGACCTGTGCTGATGATTAGTGGCGTCGACGACAAGGTTTGGCCGTCTACCGGACTGACGGAGTTCGCTGTGGAGCGCTTGAAACGACTCGGATTTCACTATCCGGTCACGCACCTGGCCTATGCAGATGCGGGACACAGCATCGCTTGGCCAAACGGCCCAACGACTATGCTCAAGTCGAAGCATCCGGTATCGGGCGAAGAAATGGATATGGGTGGAACGCCAGAGGGGACGGCACGTGCAAGACAAGACTCATGGCCTCGAATGCTTGAGTTCCTGAGCAGTGCACTGGGTGGCCGTTAACCGTGTCTCTGGTCTATTTGCATCGTGGAACTATTGCATCCGAATTGCCGCTTCGGAGCAGGCGCGATGACCGTTCGGGGCCAATTTGGTTGAAAGACTCCCTACCCCCGCCTTGAGCGATGTTTCCGAGGGTGCATTACCCTTTCCCGCATGTGAGATCGTCGATGCTGGAGCGATCTGGAAGGTCGATTTCTTTGCCAACGTAGAGCACTCGGGAACTTTCCAAGTCTTTTAACAAAATATGCCTAAAACGGCCTCTCCCCCACCTACCAATCGCCAGCCATCCAAGCACGCGCCACTTACGCACTGCCGGTAACCCTCTCGCCCCACCCCCACCCCCTAACCTCCATGGACCTCCGCGCCCTCCGCTACTTCATCACCGTGCTCGAAGCCGGCAGCCTGTCACGGGCCGCGGGGTCGCTCTACATCGCCCAGCCGGCGCTGACGGCGCAGATCAAGAAGCTGGAGGCCGAGCTGGGGGCGGCCTTGTTTGAGCGCTCGCACGTGGGGGTCACGCCCACGCCGGCGGGCTTGCAGCTGTATGAGGATGCGCGGCGGCTGTTGAGTGATGCGGCGGCGATGCGTGAGCGCATCCAGCGCATGCCGCAAGAGCCCGAGGGATCGGTGACGATGGCGGTGCCGTTTTTGCTGTCGTCGCTGCTGATGGGGCCGCTGCTGGCCCGGCTGAAGGCCTCGCACCCGCGCATCCGGGTGTTTGTGCTCGATGACCTGAGCCTGATGGTGAAGAAAGCCATGCTGGACCGCCGGGCCGACATCGGCATTCTGGTGGACACGCCGCAGGTGGATGGCCTGCATTGCCAGCCCCTGGCGACCGAGGCGATGTACTTTTGCGGGCACGACCCCGAGGGGCGGGTGTTGCCCTTGCTGCGCACGCCTGCCGTGGCCGAGAACGGTGCGTCGGCGCCTGGCGGCCCGGGCCGCCCCCGTCCCGAGATCGACTTTGCCGATGCGGCGGCCCAGCCCCTGGTGCTGCAGTCGCGGCGCTACTCGATCCGCCAGCGGGTAGAAGAGGCGGCGGCGGCGCGCGGGGTGGCCCTGAACATCGTGCACGAGCACGATTCGGCCCGCGTGATCCGATCGCTGTATGCCAGCGGCGCGGGCTTCACGTTCACGCCGGCCTGCGCACTGGGCGAGGCGCCGGCCGGCAGTGCGGCCAGCGCAGACTGGCGGGTGGCCCGAGTGACGGGGCCCGATCTGCTGCGCCACTACAGCCTGGCCTGCAGCGCCGAGCGCGAGCCCAACGCGGTGATGCAGGTGGTGATGGCCGCGCTGCTGCAACTGGTGCAGCAACTGGTGGACGAAGGGCGCTGGGAGGCCCGCTTGCCGGCCTGAGCCCCCAGGCCCACACGCCCTCATTACACCGGCCTCGGCGCAGGCCATCAAACATTTTGATGGCACCCCATCAGCAATCGGTATTTCCCTGATACCCCGGTCTTCTGGAACAGTGCACCCGCACCCCCGGCCTGCGCCCCTTGCAGCGCAGGGCGGATTTTCAGGAGACCGCATGACAACAAGCCATCCCCCCCTGGCCGGGCGCCAGGTTCTCAATGTGGGCGCGCTGGTGGCGCGCAGCGCCCGCGCCCATGCGCAACGCACCGCCGTCAAAACCCCCAGCCGCAGCGTGAGCTATGCCGAGCTGGAGCAGCGCTCCAACCGGCTGGCCAATGCACTGCTGGGCCTGGGCCTGCAGCGCGGCGACCGGGTGGGCATCTACCTGCCCAACTGTGGCGAGATCGTCGAGATCGAGATCGCCTGCTACAAGGCCGGGCTGGTCAAGGCGCCCTTCAATGCGCGGCTGTCACCGACCGAGGTGGGTGCCGTGGCGGCCAATGCCGAGGCCGGCCTGATCATCACCACCGCCGAGCGGGCCCAGGCCATCGAGCCGCACCTGCTGCAGGCCCTGCCCGGGGGCGCGACGCCCATCGTGCTGCTGGTCGACGGGCCTGTGAGCACGGGCTACGAGGCCCTGCTGGCCCGTGCCAGCGACCAATTCACCCCGGTGGCCGTGCAGGCCGACGAGGTGGCGGTGCTGCACTACACCTCGGGCTCGTCGGGCGTGCTGAAGGCAGCCATGCAGACCTTTGGCAACCGGCTGGCCCAGTTGCGCAAGTTCCTGACCCGCTCGGATGGCCAGCAGCCCGGACACATCCTGGGGCTGGTGGGGCCAATCACCCATGCCTCGGGCATGCAGATCGTGCCGGCGCTGTGCCAGGGCGTGACGATCCGCTTGTTCAATGGCTTCGAGCCGGCGCGCTTTCTGGCCGACATGCGGGCCGACCGGGTGACGCACACCTTCATGGTGCCCACCATGATCAACATGCTGCTGGCCGAGCTGGAGGGGCGCTACCGCCCCCTGCCCGATCTGCTGCGCCTGGGCTATGGGGCCGCGCCCATGGCGCCGGCGCGCATCCTCAAGGCCATGGATGTGTTCGGGCCCGTGCTGCAGCAGGGCTATGGCGCGGGCGAGACCACCTCGGGCGTGTGCGGGCTGTCGGTCGAAGACCACCTGTTCGCACGAGCGGCCCGGCCTGATCGCCTGGCCTCTTGCGGGCGGCCGTTTCTCGAATGCGATGTGCAGATCGTGGGCGACGACGGCCAGCCCCTGGCCGTGGGCGAGATCGGCGAGATCGTGGTGCGGGGCGACGATGTGTTTGCCGGCTACTGGCGCGCCCCCGAGCTGACGGCCGAGGTGCTCAAAGACCGCGCCTACCACACCGGCGATCTGGCCCGCATGGATGAAGAGGGCTATGTCTACATCGTCGACCGCAAGAAAGACATGGTCATCAGCGGCGGCTTCAATGTGTACCCCTCCGAGGTGGAGGCGGTGCTGTACCAGCACGATGCGATCGCCGATGCCTGCGTGTTTGCCGTACCGGACGACAAATGGGGCGAGGCGGTGGCCGCCCATGTGGTGCTCAAGCCGGGCCGCGACGCGGGCGCCGAGCTGGGCGCCGCCATCGACGCCTTCTGCGCCCAGCACCTGGGCGGCTTCAAGCGGCCACGGCGCATCGAGTTCGTGGCCGGCCTGCCCAAGAACCCCAACGGCAAGGTGATGCGCCGTGCCGTGCAGGCCCCCTACTGGGAAGGCCGCGCCCGGATGGTGAACTGAAACCGACACGGAACCTGAACCATGACCACCACCCCATCCTCCTCCGCTTCAACGACGGCCCCGGCCACCGTCACCCCGCCCCACCCGGCCCCGCTGTTTGCAGGCGTGCCCTTCGAAGGCTCGGCCCAGGCGGCCGAGCTGATCGAACGCATCAACGGCTACCTGTACGGCGAGCTGGCTGCGCTGGCTCAAGAACACGGCATCGACCACGAAAACGCCCCCGACAAAGCCTTGCTGCGCCAGGTCTGGAAACGCTCGCAGGCGTTGGGCTTTTACGGCATGACGCTGCCGCGCCCCCTGGGCGGCCTGGGCCTGTCGGTGCTCGACCATGTGCTGATCAAAGAGGCCATCTACGCCAGCGGCTCGCCCTTTTCACCCCATGTGTTCGGCGAGCTCAGCGGCCCACCGCGCGTGGGGGCGCTGGCCCGGGTGGCCACGCCGTTCCAGCTTGAAAACTTCATCGCCCCCGTGGCGCGGGCCGACATGGCCATCTGCTTCGCGCTGACCGAGGCCGAGGCCGGCTCGGACGCGGGCAATGTGCAGACCCGCGCCGTCAAGGTGGGCGACCATTACGAGATCACCGGCGAAAAGCGTTTCATCTCGGGCTCGCCCTTTGCCGACTACGCGGTGCTGATGGCCTCGACCGCCACCGACCCTGCCCAGCGCGAGGTGTCGGCGTTTTTTGTGGACCTGCACGCGCCAGGGGTGCGGGTGGAGTCGGGCTACAAGACCATGGCGGGCCAGACCAGCACGGGCAACATCGTGCTCGAAGGCGCACGCGTGCCGGCCACCCACCTGATCGGCGAGCCCGGCCGGGGCCTGGCGCTGGCGCTGGGCCGCATCACCGTCAACCGCCTGCTGCACTGCCCGGCCATGCTGGGCCTGGCCCAGGTGGCGCTGCGCGACGCCCGCGACCACGCGCTGCGCCGCAAGCAGTTCGGCCGCGCCATCGGGCAGTTCCAGGCGGTGCAGCACCTGCTGGCCGACATGGCCACCGACTGGGCCGCCGCGCGCGGCCTGATGCTGGCCACCGCGCGCCAGATCGACGCCGGGGGCGAGCCCCGGGCCGAGGCCTCGATGGCCAAGCTGTTCTGCTCCGAGGCGGCCTTCCGCATCGCCGACCGGGCGGTGCAGATCCTGGGTGGCGAGGGCATTGTGCAGGGCAGCCGGGTCGAGTTTCTGTTTCGCATGCTGCGCATGTACCGCGTGCTGACCGGCACCAGCGAGATCCAGCGCAACACGATTGCCAAAGAGCTGCTGGGCCAGGCCTGAGCCGACAAGAACACACAATGGAGACAAGTCATCATGAATGCGACCCCCTGCCCACCGCTGCGCCGGCGCGCCTTTCTGGCGCAGGCCACCGCCCTCGGCGCCCTGCCCCTGGTGGGCGCGCGGGCTGCCGAGCCCTGGCCCAGCCGGGCCATCAAGTGGGTGGTGCCCTACCTGGCCGGCACCGGGCCCGACACCACGGCCCGCATCGTGGCCGAAGCGGCTGCCAAAGCCTTGGGCCAGCCCGTGGTGATCGACAACCGGGGCGGTGCGGGTGGCAACCTGGGCGCCCGCCAGGTGGCCAAGGCCCCGGCTGACGGCTACACCTGGATCTACTCGGGCTCACCCATGGCGGCCAGCATGCGCATGTACAAATCACCGGGCTATGACGTGTTCAAGGATTTCCGGCACGTGATGGGGCTGACCAGCGCCGACACGGTGCTGATCGTGCATGCCGACTCCGACATCCACACCCTGGACCAGTTGCTGGGCCGGATGCGGGCCCAGCCCGGCAAGGTGGATTACGCCTCAGGGGGCACGGGCACACCCTCGCACCTGGGGGTGGAGCTGCTGCTGAGCGTGGCCAAGGCGCAGGCCCTGCATGTGCCATACAAGGGCGCCTCGGAGATCGTGAACGCCGTGCTGGGCAAGCAGGTCACCTTCGGCGCGCCGATCAGCACCGTGGCCTATGCCAACATCCAGGCGGGCCGGCTGCGCGCGCTGGCCATCACCGGCCCCCGGCGCAACCCCAAACTGCCCAACGTGCCCACGCTGGCCGAGGCGGGCGTGCCCGGGGTCGAGCTGACCTCGTGGGGCGGGGTGTCGGTGCCGGCCGGCACGCCCGAGGCCATCGTGGCCCGGATCCGCGCCGCCCTGGAGGCCGCGCTCAAGCAGCCTCAGGTGATCGCGGCCCTGGAGGAACAGGGTGGCCAGGTGCTGCCGCAAGACGGCGAGGCCTTCACCCGGGCCTTTGGCCGCGAGATCGCCTTCACCGAGGCCATGATGCGCAAGACACAGCTGGAGCCGATGTAGCCTGCAGGCCGAGCTCAGATCTCCAGAAACAGCCCGGCCACCGTCGATCGAAGCCATCGGTTGGCAGCGTCCTGCTGATAGCGCTCGTGCCAATGCTGTTTGATGGCGAAGTCGGGAAACCGGTAGGGCGGCGCCAGCGCCCTGACGCGGGCGATCTTCATCAGCGTCTGGGCCACCCGCTGCGGCACGGTGGCAATCAGGTCGGTGTGGGCCAGCAGGTTGCCCACGCCCGGCAGGGTGGGCAATGACAAGGCCACCTTGCGCTGGCTGCCCCGGCGCTTCAGCTCTTGCTCGACGATTTCATTGCCGGTGCCGGGCGCGGTGAGCACCACATGCCTTTCGCTGCGGAAGCGGCTTTCGCTCAGCTTGGCATCGATGCGCGGGTGTTGACGCCGCACCACGCAGGCGAACCCGTCCTGAAACAGTTTTTGCTGGTAGAAGCCCGCGTCCAGCTCGGGCATGTAGCCGATCGCCAGATCCGCCTCACCCGACTCCAGCAATGGCGTAGTCTCGGATGTGATGCGCAGCACCTCGATGCAGATGTTCGGCGCCTCCTTTGACACCTTGTTCACCAGCGCCGGCAAGAACTCCAGGTGGCTGATGTCCGTCATGGCAATGCGGAAGGTTCGCGATGACGAGGCCGGGTCGAACTCATCTTGCTGCTCAGTGGCCGATTGCAGCAAAAGCAAGGCCTGGCGCAAGGGCTGCACCAATTGGGCAGCCCGCGGGGTGGGCTGCATGCCGTCGCGCGTGCGCACAAACAGCGGGTCGTTGAAGCACCGCCGCAAGCGCCCCAGCGCCAGGCTGACCGAGGTTTGCGGCAGCCCCAGGTTCTCGCCGGCCCGGCTCACGCTGCGGGTCTTGTAGATCTCGTCGAAAACGGCGAGCAGCTTCATGTCCATTATTCGAATTTCCGCTGAGACTTATTGGGGTTCATCGATCGACGCCATGAACCGGGCTGCCTACAGTGCGTGCCAACACCAAGCCGAACCGGCCGGGTGACCCACTCAAACAACCCGGAGACTTCACCGTGAAATTGACCTTGTCGCGAGCCATTCTAGTGGCCGGCCTCGCCCTCATGGGTGCTCACGCGCCGGCCCAGGACTGGCCGAAATCCGCTGTCAAAGTGATTGTTCCGTTTGACGCGGGCTCCACGCCCGACCTGGCCGCCCGGCTCATCGCCGAGCGCCTGGCCAGCCGGCTGCATCAGCCCTTTGTGGTGGACAACAAGAGTGGTGCCGCCGGCAACATCGGCACCGACGCCCTTGCCAAGGCCGAGGCCGACGGCAAGACCATCGGGGTCAGCATTGCCGGGCCGCTGGGCACCAATTCGCTCCTGTTCAAGAAGATGCCCTACGACACCGCCAAGGACATCGCGCTGATCACCCAGGCGGTTTCGCAGCCTTCGGTGCTGGTGGTCGGCAGCAAGTCGCCGGCAGCCGACACCCAGCAATTGGCCGCACTGCTCAAGGGCCCATCAAAGCTCAGCTTCGCCTCGATCGGTGCCGGCTCCATCTCCCACCTGGCGATGGCGGCTTTGGTGGCACAGACCAGCGCCAATGCAGTCCATGTGCCCTACCGGGGTTCAGGGGCGGCCGTCACGGCCTTGTTGTCGGGCGAGGTCGACATGGCCTTGCTGCCTGCGGCGGCCGTGATGCCACACGTGAAGGCCGGCAAGCTGCGCGCCCTGGCCGTGGCCTCACCCGCCCGCTCGCCCTCGCTGCCCGATCTGCCCACCCTGGCCGAGAGCGGCCTGCCGGACATCAAGGGCGATGCCTGGATTGGGTTCATCGCGCCGGCCAAAACCGATCCGGCCATCGTCAAGGCGCTCCACGACCAGATCGTGCAGGTGCTGGACGAGCCTGCCGTGAAGGAAAAGCTGCGAGCGCAATACATGGATCCCGTGGGCAACTCACCCGATGCGTTTCGCAAGCTGCTGGCCGCTGACGTCGCGCGCTGGAAGCCCGTCATCGAAAAAAACAAGATCTCCCTGGACTGAGCACTGAAAAGGACAAAAGCCATGACCTCATTGCAAACAAGCCTGCTGGAGCCGGCTCGACAACTGCCGGTTCTCGGTGAATATGACGTGGTGGTGATCGGGGGCGGCCCGGCCGGGCTGGCCGCGGCCGCCAGCGCGGCTCGCCGCGGGGCCCACACCCTGCTGGTGGAGGCCTATGGTTTTCTGGGCGGGATGGGGACCGCAGGTGGGGTGACCAACTTCGCGGGTCTGTACGGCCGCCATCAGGGCGAGATGCGACAACTGGTGCGGGGCGCTGTAGACGAGCTGTTGGCCCGCCTGGAGGCCATGGGAGGCCTCAACCAGCCTCAGGACGGCATGCAAGGCCGGATTCGCGTGCGCTCTTACGACACCTCGCTGTACAAATGCGTTGCCGACCAGTGGATGCTCGCCGCGGGGGTGAAGCTGCTCTTTCACGCCCAGGCGGCCTCGGTGCTGATGCAGGGCCCACGCATCGCCGCCTTGGTGGTCGAGAGCAAATCGGGCCGGCAGGCGATCCGCGCCAATGTCTTCATCGATTGTTCGGGCGATGCCGACGTGGCGGCCTTTGCCGGTGTGCCTTATGCCGTGGGTGACGGCCATGGCAGCGGGCTCTTCCCGAGCACCATGTTTCGCGTGGGTCAGGTGGATGCCTCGGCGGCCTTGGCTGCCGTGGGCGAGTTCAAGGCCATCAACGACTACATGGAACGGGCCCGTCAGGCGCACCCCGGCCGCTACCGGTTTCCGCGCGAAGGGGCGATTCTTCGGCCACAGATTCACCCCTCTGAATGGCGTGCCAACGTCACCCAGATCGCCAATGCCGAAGGCCGCGCCATGAATGCCGTGGACGCCGCGGAACTCAGTGCCGGCGAGGTGGAGGGCCGGCGCCAGATTGCCGAGTATTTCCGATTTCTGCGTGAACAGGTGCCTGGCTTCGCAGAGTCGCGCATCGTCGAAATCGCGCCCCAGGTGGGCATTCGCGAAACCCGCCGCATCGAGGGCCTTTACGCCCTGACGGGGGACGACATCCTGAACTCGGCCCGCTTTGAGGACACCATCGGCATCAATGCCTGGCCCATGGAGCTGCACCGCGCCGGAGGCATCTCCTGGGGGTTTCCGTCCGATGACAACCGGGCCTACAACGACCTGCCGTGGCGGATGATCGTTCCGCAAAAGGTCGAGAACCTGCTGGTGGCCGGCCGCTGCGCCTCGATGACGCACGAGGGTCAATCAGCCGCCCGCGCCAGCGGTGGGTGCTTTGTGATGGGCCAGGCCGCCGGCACCGCCGCCGCCCTGGCGGGCAGCACCCCGGTGCAGCAGATCGACATCGCGCGCCTGCAGCAGGCCCTGCTGGCAGATGGAAGCCTGTTGCAGGCCTGACGGGTTGGCCACCCCGGTGCTTGAGCCTCGAACAAGCGGCAACCCGGGGCCATTGCCGGGCGCCAGCCTCGCGCAGGGCCCTCTTCGCCGCAGCCATTCGCTGCAGCGCCAGCCCAAGGTGGGTGGTGATCAGATCTTGATGAAGTTCGTGGCGGCCAAGGATCCGAATGGGAGCTCGGCCAGGCGCCCGCCCACGTCCAGTGAGCCCAGATCGACCGGAAAATAGCCCATCGCCTCCAGCACCTGGCGGACTGCGGCCTTGGCTGCTGCATCGTCACCCGAGTAGAACTGAACCCGCTGCCCACCTGACACCTCAGCCTGAGGCAACACATTCACGTCCAGGTGATTGAGCGCTTTCACCACCCGGGCGCCGGGCACAAGATCACGAAACACCTCGCTGGAGTAGCGGCCGCCCAGGTCGATGGCCTTGATGCCGTAGGCCGCGAGGGGATTGGCGGGGTCTTTGGCGTCTGGCGAATCGGGGTCCAGAAACTCGACCGGATTGGTGCCATCGATGACGATCCGGTTGTTCCAGGCCGGCAGGCCGCTCAGCGCCGTGGGCAGATCAGCCCAACGCACGGCCACCAGAACGATGTCTGCGGCAGCCGCCTCAGCCACCGTGCCGGCCTGGATGTTGGGGCCCAGCTCGGCCACCAGCGAAGCCAGCGAGGCCGGGCCGCGCCGATTGGAGAGAATGGCCTTCTGGCCCATTTTGGCCAGTGCACGAGCCACATTGGAGCCTAAGCCGCCAGAACCGATGATGCCGATCGTCATTGTGTTTTCCTTGGTTTGAACAGAGGTGTCGGGGCATGCCTTCGAACCCTAGCCACCCCGCGCTGAAGGATTCAAAGCGAGGTCGATGAAGATCCGAAGGCATGGCGGTAGCTTAAAAACCGCTTGATTGCCTGACTAGATGGTTTAATTGGCATGAACTCGTTCATTTTTATTGCCAATTGCCATGCTGGACCTCAACGACGTTGCCACCTTCATCCAGGTTGTGCGCTGCGGCAGCTTTGCAGAGGCTTCGCGGCGCCTGGGTGTTCCGCCCAGCACACTCAGCCGGCGCGTGCAATTGCTGGAGGCACAGCTGGGTACGCGGTTGATGCAACGCTCCACACGCCACCTGGCCCTGACACAGGCAGGTCAGGCCTTCCATGACCGCTGTGCCGGCGCGGTAGACGGTTTGTTCGATGCCGGTGCCGCGCTGACGACCGATGGGCAGGAGCCCAGCGGGCTGGTGCGGGTCGCAACACCCGCCGACTTTTTCGACTTCTTTCAGATGGAGTGGCTGAGCGAATTTCTGCAGGCCCACCCCAAGGTGAGGATTGACTTTGTGCTCAGCGACGCGCGCGCCGACCTCATTGCCGATCGCATCGATGTGGCCATTCGTGGTGGTGTGCTGGAAGACTCCAGCCTGTATGCACGAAAGGTGCTCGACGCGGGCCGGGACAGCCTGGTGGCCAGCCCGGCCTACCTGCAATCCCGGGGCGCACCGGCGACCTTGGCGGCGTTGCAACAGCACGACTGCCTGGGCTTCAGCCACAGCAGCGGTGAGGCCCGCTGGAGCCTGACCGGACCCGATGGCCAAGAAACAGAGGTGCCGGTGAAGGGCCGCTTCAGTGGCAACACCGTACAGGCCTTGCGCAAGGCGGCGCTGGCCGGCCTGGGCATTGCGCTGTTGCCGGCCACGCTGACGCGCCGAGACCTGCGCGCCGGCCTGCTGCTGCCGGTGCTGCCCGACCACCACCGCCTCGGGCACGGTGTGCACCTGGTGTACCCGAGTCGGCAACACCTGCCGAGCGCCGTGTCGGCCTTCATCGAGCTGGTGATTGAGAAGCTGGGCGGGGTTGAAGAGCTGCCCGAGCCGACCTGTGCCACGTCCTGATGGATGCAGCGGCCAACGCCGCCTGGAGAAGGGCTGAGCCCCCCTACCCCGCCTGATGGAACACCAGATCCTCCACCCGCCGCCCCTGCACCAGGTGTTCCTCGATGATGCGGTCCATGTTGGCGGGGGTGACGTTGTAGTACCAGGTGCCGTCGGGCTGCACGCACAGCACCGGGCCGCCCTTGCAGGCCGCAAAGCAGCTCACGCGGCTGCGCTTCACGCGCAGTTCGCCGGCGTCCAGGCCGGCGGCCTTGAACTTGGCGCCCAGGCTGTCGTACAGGTCTTGCGATTCGCCACCGGGGCTGCAGCGGGGGCCGGTGCAGATCAGCAGGTGGCGCTTGTAGGTGCCGATCTTGGGCTTGACGACGGCGGGGCTGGCTGCATCAGCGGTGTGGGCCGCCATGTCCTGTTCGGTGAGGCTGCTCATGCTTCGCTTTCGTCGGCAGGGGCCGTGGCATCGTGCGCCTCGGGCGGGTGTTGCAGGGTGTCGCGGATGTAGTCGACCGGCAGGCGGTGCAGCGCAGCCAGGGCCTCCAGGCTGGCGCCGGCCTGGTGGTCGGCCTGCAGCGATTCCAGCCAGCCCAGCAGGCCGGTGGAGAGCGACCGGCCAGCCTTTTCGCCCTCGCGGGTGCTGCCGCCGTCGTCCATGTCGTACTTGTTGGCGTAGCCGCGCGGGGTGACCATCAGGCCGTGGCGCACAAAGGTGTTGCTGTTGCCGATCAGCACGGTGCTGAGCATGCCGATGTCGGCCTCGGCCATCTGGTCCAGCGTGGTGAAGACGATGTTCTCGCGGCGGCGGTAGGCGCTCTTGACGATGGCCACCGGGGTGTCGGCACGGCGGTGCCGCAGGAACAGGCGCTGCGCCTCGACGATCTGGCGCGTGCGCCGGCCGCTCTTGGGGTTGTAGAGCGCCACCACAAAATCGGCCATGGCCACCGCATCGAGCCGCCGCGCGATGGTGGGCCAGGGCGTGAGCAGGTCAGACAGCGAGATGGCACAGAAATCGTGCGTGAGCGGTGCCCCCACGCGGGCCGCGCAGCTGTTGAGCGCCGAGGCCCCGGGCACGATCTCGAGCTGCACCGGGTCGTCGGGCGTCCAGCCGGCCTGGAACAGCACCTCGTAGGTGGGGCCGGCCATGCCGTACACGCCGGCATCGCCCGACGAGATCAAGGCCACCTTCTTGCCGGCGCGGGCGCATTCGAGGGCGCTGATGGCGCGGTCCAGCTCTTCGGTCATCGACTTGCGGATGATCTCCTTGCCTTCGAGCAGGTCGGCCACCAGCTTGATGTAGGTGACATAGCCGATCACCACGTCGGCCTCGGCGATGGCCGAGCGGGCGCGGGCCGTCATGTGCTCGACGCTGCCCGGGCCGATGCCCACGAGCATGATCTTGCCCGCCAGGGGCTCGGGATGGGTTGGTTCAGGGTTCATGGTCTGGGTTCTCAGCCTTCAGGGGTGGGGTTCATGAGCGCCACCGACACGGTGGCGTTGCGACCGTCGGGGCCGCAGTGCTTGTGCTTTTCCAGCAGCAGGGCCGGCGCGGGCGGGCCGGGCCAGCCGGCGGCCAGCAAGGCGGCTGCCTCGCTGACCGAGGGGGTGCCGGTGTAGTGGCGCACGGTCTCCGAAGGGTTGGGCACGGGCACGGCCGCCAGCACCTCGGGTGGGTGGAAGCGCAGCGCCCAGCCCTGCTCGGCCGCCAGCGCCAGCAGGCCAGCCTCGTCGGCCTTGAGGGTGATGCTGGCGGCGGCCTGCACATCGGCCCAGCCGGCGCCGGCCTGGGCCAGGGCCTGCTCCACCGCCTGGCGCAGCGTGGCCAGGCTGCAGCCCCGGTCGCAACCCAGGCCCAGCGCCACGGTGGGACGGTGTCTGGCGAGGTGTCCGGAGGGGTTCATGCACTCGCCTCCAGCGGTGGCCGGTACACCACCAGGCGCTCGCTCAGTTGGGCCCAGCGTGCCTCGTCCACCTCGGCATGGGTGACCCACAGCACGGCAGCAAAGCGGCTCAGGTCCACCGCGTCGAACTGGCTGAAGCAATGGATGTTGGCGGGCAGCGGCGTGGGCCGAGTCCACCAGTCGGGGCGTCCGGCCTCTTGCACGAAGGCGATGGGCTCGCCATTTACCACATGGGCCGACACGCGGGTGATGTTGATCTTGGGCGCCTCCACGCGCCAGCCCAGGTGCCGGCCCAGGATGTCGACCGGCAGGGTGCGGCCCACGTCGGAGGCGGTGGTGAGCACGGGGCGGGCCTGCAAGGCCTCGGCCACGCGCTCGCTCCATTCGTTGGCGCCGCCCACATGGCCCGACAGCACCGGGATCACGTACTGGCCGGCATCGTCCACCACGATCACGCCGGGGTCTTCGTCCTTGCTGCGCAGGTGCGGCGCGATCAGGCGCACCACGGCGCCCAGCGAGACAAAGAACACCAGCTGGTCCCAGCCCTCGAACAGGGGGCCGATCTCGTCGCGCAGCGCGCCCTCGTAGGCGTGCACCCGGTTGGGCAGGCCGGCAAACTGCGCGGCAAACTTGGCCGAGGTGCAGATGTCGGCCTGCGGCAGGGCCTGCGCCAGACGGGCCGCCTGGCTGGCGCCGTGGCGGGTGATGGCCACCAGGCACACGTGCACGTCTTCGGCGGCCTGGGCCGGGGCTGACAGCACCACGGGGGGCTGGGCGCTTGGGGTGGGTTCGATCATGGGTGCTCCAGCAATGAGGGGGTGGCCGATGCGGGCGGGGCACTCTTCTTGAGGCAGCCCTTGATGCGCTCGCCGCGCACGCGGCCGGGGTTTTTGATCAGCAGCAGCGACAGGTAGCTGACCCGGGTACCGCGCAAGGCCAGCAGGTCGGGGCCAGACACCCGGCGCTCGTCGGGCGCGCCCACGCGCTCGATGAAATGCGCGCCTTCCAGCAGGCCGCGGCGCTGCAGCCAGTCGAGCAGCTCGTCGAGCAGGGGCTTGATCTTCATGAGCACCAGGGTGTCGAAGTCGGGCAGCAGGCGGTCGACCGCGCTCAGGCCGTAGGCCGCGGGCACGATGGCCACGGTGTCGTCCTGCTCGGCAAAGGGCACCCCAGCCCGGGCGCTGGCCGCGGTGAACGAGTTGACGCCGGCCAGCACCTGCACCGGCACTTCGGCGTCCAGCGCCTTCAGGGTGCGGGCCAGGTGGCCAAAGGTGGCATAGGTGCTGGCGTCACCCTCCACCAGAAACAGCACGTCGCGCCCAGCCTGCAGCCAGGGCAACAGGGTTTGTGCGGCCTTGAGCCAGGCACGGGCCAGCTTCTCGCCGTCGTGGGTCATCGGAAACAGCAGCAGGCTGTGCTGCTCGGGGGGCGTCAGGCCGGCGCGGGTGGCGATGTCGAGCGCGTAGCTGGGGGTTTTGCCGCTGCGGGCCGGGTAGGCCCAGGCCACGTCGCGGCGCTGCAGGGCGGCCCAGGCGGCACGGGTGATCAGGCCCGGGTCACCGGGGCCCAGCGAGACACCCCACAGGGTGCCGCGCCGAGGCTCCGCGGTCGACGGGGCAGACGGCAAACTCGTGGGCTCAGTCATGGAAGGCTTCCTCAGGGTGGGCACGCCGGGCGCAGACCAGCCACACCGGGTTCTCGGCGGCCATGCGGTGCATGTGCAGAATGGGTTTGCTGCGCGCGGCCTGGAGTTGCAGCACGTCCCAACTCAGGGTGCCGGGGGCGGCCTGGGTGCTTGCGGCCTGCAAGGCCGCGGTGGCGCTGGCCAGGTTCTCCAGGGTCACGAAGTTCATCACCAGGTGGCCACCCGGGCGCAGGCGTTGCAGCACCAGGGTGATCAGCTCGGCCAGTTCGCCGCCCGAGCCGCCGATGAACACCGCATCGGGGTCGGGCCAGTCGGCCAGGCCTTCGGGGGCGCGGCCCAGCTGCAGGCTGTAGTTGCTCAGGCCGGCGCGGGCGTGGTTGCGGCTGGCAATGGCATGGTCGGCCTCGTTCTTCTCGATGGCCCACACATGGCCGCGCCGGCACAGGCGCGCCGCCTCCAGCCCCACTGAGCCCGAGCCGGCCCCGATGTCCCACACCCTGCTGGCGGGTCGCAATTGCAGGCGGGCCAGGCTGACGGCACGCACCTCCTGCTTGGTGATCAGGCCCTTGTCGGGCTGGCGCTGCTCATAGGCGCTGTCGGGCAGGCCCAGGCATGGGGGCTGGGGCGCGGCCCGCAAGCGCCACAGCAGCACCACATTGAGCTCGGCAAAGCGCAGGGTGGCGGCCTGGGCCGGGCTGAGCTCGGGGTGCAGGCGCTCTTCGGCCTGCAGCAGGTTCTCGGCCACGGCCATCTGGTAGTCGTCGCCCAGGCCCTCGGCCAGCAACAGGCGGGCGATGCGGTCGGGGCTGTTGGCCGGGCTGGTCAGCACCAGCAGGCGGCGCTCGCCGCGCAAGGCCTGGGCCAGCGCGTACAGGCCGTGGCCGGGCGGGCTGCCCACTGCCCACTCGCCGGCGTCCGTGCCGTGCACCGAGACAATGCGGGCGTCCTGCCAGGCCAGACCGATGCGGGCGCAGGCCAGTTGCAGAGTTGACAGGTTGGGCAGGATGTCGAGTGCCTGCACGCACAGGTGCTGCGCCAGATAGGGCGCGATGCCGTGGCACAGCGGGTCGCCGGTGGCCAGCACCACGCAGGCCAGGTGGGCCTCGCGGGCCGCGCGCACCCAGCCGGGCACGGCCTTGAGCTGGCCGCCCAGATCGTGCAGCCGGGCCTGGGGCTTGAACTCGTGGCGCAGCAGGGCCAGGGTGCGGGCCCCGCCGATCACCACGTCGGCGGTGCGCAGATGGGCCAGCGCAGTGGCACTGAGGCTGGCCACGCCGTCATCGAGCACGCCGATCACGCGGCAGGGGTTGGGGTCTTTCTCGGGGGTCACGGAGCGGGGTCCTCGTTGGTGTCGGTGTCGTTGTCTTTGTCGGTGTCGAGCAGAAGGGCCCGGGCCGGAAGGGCCGGTCTCTCAGACGGGGGCAGCGCCGGGGGCGAGAGCACATCAGCCACCAATTGCCCGGCAAAGTCGCACACCAGCACGCGCAGCTGAAAGGCGCGGCCATAGCGCTGCGGGTCGGTCAGGGTGTCGATGGCCGCCTGGGCCAGGGCCTGATGGAAGGCGGGGCCCAGGCCACGCTCCACCATCAGTTCGGCGCCGAAGCGGGCAGTCTCGGCCTGGGCCATGGCTTGGCAGTCGGCCTCGCTGGCGCCGATCTGGCGGCCGATCTGCGCCACCAGCTCGGTGTCGACCACGTTGCGGTTGGCATGGGTGATGGTTTCGCCCTGGGCGATCTTGGTGAGCTTGCCCACCATCACGCCCAACACCACCAGCGGCAGGCCCTGGGCCACCGCCTCGTCAAGCGCATAGCGCAGAAAGTCGCCCATCTGCACAAAGCTGGCGGCGGGCAGGCCGGGCTGCTCGGCGCGCAGGGTGGCCATGGCAAACGATTCGGTACGGCCGCCCGTGGTCAGCGCCACCACGCGGTGGCCCAGCGTGGCCGCCACCTGCACGCCCTGCACCACGCTGGCACGCCAGGCGGCGGTGGAGTACGGCCGCACGATGCCGGTGGTGCCCAGGATGCTGATGCCGCCCAGGATGCCCAGGCGGGCATTGGTGGTCTTCTTGGCCATCTCCTGGCCGCCGGGCACGCTGATGCAGACCTCCAGCCCATGCTCGGCCAGCAGCGCCGGGGCCACCTCGCGCAGGTTGTCGGCGATGTTCTGGCGCGGCACCGGGTTGATGGCCGGGCCGCCCACCTCCAGGCCCAGGCCCGGCAAGGTGACCGTGCCCACGCCCTCGCCGGCGCGCCAGTTCAGCGTACCGGCCTGGCCGGGCAGCACGCGCAGGTCCACCGTGAGGTGGGCGCCATCGGTGCAGTCGGGGTCATCGCCAGCAAACTTGACCACCATGGCGTGAGCGCTGACCGGGTCGCAGCGGCCGTCGTGCACCGCAAAGCGCACCCGGTCGCCATTGGGCAGCAGGCTTTCCACCGCGTCGGGCACCTGGCCGCTCAACAGGCCTTGCACGGCGGCGCGGGCCGCGGCCGCAGCGCAGGCGCCGGTGGTGAAGCCGGTGCGGGTGCCGCGGGGCGGGGTGCCCTTGCCCTCCATTTTGCTGTCCATCTTTGCTGCCATCACGCGGCCCCGGCGGCTTTCTGACGCGCCTCGGCCAGCGCCAGCAGGGCGTGCAGGGCCGCCACCACCAGGGTCGAGCCGCCCTTGCGGCCCCGGATCACGATCCAGGGCACCTCGATCAGCTCAGCCATCAGGTCTTTCGATTCGGCCGCCGCCACAAAGCCCACCGGCATGCCCACCACCAGGGCCGGGCGAACGCCCTCCTCGCGGATCAGGCGCACCAGCTCGATCAGCGCGGTGGGCGCGTTGCCGATGCCCACGATGGCGCCCTGCAGCAGGCCCTGGCGATGCGCCTTGCGCATGGCCTGCACGGCGCGGGTGGTGTCCTGGGCGCGGGCCGCCTCGATCACGTCCGCATCGCTGATGAACTGGTGGGGGCGCATGCCAAAGTGGGCCAGGCGCGGCTGCGAGAGGCCCGAGCAGATCATCTCGACATCGGCCACCACGGGCGTGCCGCCGCGCAGCATGGCCTGCAGGCCGGCCTCCACCGCGCCGGGGTGGAAGTCGGTCAGGCCGTTGAACTCAAAATCGGCATTCGCGTGGATCATGCGGCGCACGATGGGCCACTGGCCCGGGTCGTACGCGTGTGGACCCACCTCGGCGTCGATGATGGCAAAGCTGTCGTGCTCGATGGCCTGGCCGGCGCGGGTGAGCTGCTCGGTGACGGTGTTGACGGTGCTCATGCGGGCTGGGCCTGTGCGGCCTGTGCGGCCTCTGCGGCGTTTTCGGCAGGTGCTGTAGCTTCGGGCGCGGGGGCGTGAACATGAACGGGCGCCGGTGCATGGGTGTGCTCATGCGAATGCCCATGGCCCAGGTCGTGCGCGATCTCGCGGAAACTGCAGCCGTCGCAGGGCAGGCGGCTGTCAGGGGTGCCGGCCAGCAGATCGAGGGCGCGCTGCTCCAGCAGCTCGAAAATCTCGGGCTCGAAGCCGAAGTGCGTGCTGCAGGCCAGGCGCAGCTGCGGGTACTGGCCACGCAGGTGCTGCACCTGTCGGTGGATGCGCTCCATCAGCGTGCCGGTGTACAGGTAGTAGGGCAACACCACGATCTGCCCCATGCCCAGCAGCACCTGGCGTTGCACCACGCGCTCCAGTCGCGGCCAGGTGATGCCGGTGAAGGCCAGGTCGACCAGTTCGTGGTCGCCCTCCTCCAGCAGCCAGCGCGCCATCTTGGCCATGTCGCCATTGGCGCCCCGGTCGGACGAGCCCCGCCCCAGCACGATCACGCCGGTGCTGCGCGGGTCGGGCATGTCCAGGCCCAGCATGGCCTGTCGCAGGCGCCGCTTGAGGATGGCCAGGATGGGGTCGCAGGCCGTGAGGTGGGGCGCCAGCAAAATCTGGCTGCCGGGGCAGTGGGCACGGGTGTGCTCGATGGCCTCGGGGATCTCCATCTTCACATGGCCGGCGGCGTTCAGGATCAGCGGCAGCACCAGCACCCGGCGCCCGCCTTGCGCGGCGCGCAGCAGGCCGTCGTGCAGCGAGGGCGAGGCAAACTCGATGAAGCACACCTCGATGCGCCACTGCGGTCGGCGCGCGCGCCACTGGGCCACGAAGTCGAGGATCTCGGTGTTGCCGGCGGCCTCTCGCGAGCCGTGGCCGACCAACAGCACGGTGTCCTCTGAGGTGATGGTAGTGAGCTTGTTCATGCCGTGGCCTTTCGAAAGCGGTGGGTGAAGGTGGGGTCGTAAAGCTTGGAGCGGGCCAGCGTCTCCCAGTCGGCGGCGCCCAGCGTGGGGCTGGCCACCACCATGGCCTGGCTGACGATGCCGGCCTCGCGGCAGCGCTGCTTGATGTCGGCCAGGGTGCCGCGCACGATGCGCTCCTGGCCCGGCCAGCTGGCCTTGTGCACCACCAGCATGGGGGCGTCCTCGGGCCAGCCGGCGGCCCGCAGGCCAGCTTCGATCTTGTGCATCAGGGTGATCGACAGAAAGATGCACAGCGTGCTGCGGTGCGCGGCCAGCGCAGCCAGGTCTTCGCCCTCGGGCATGGGGGTGCGGCCCTCGACGCGGGTCAGGATCACGGTCTGCGTGACCTCGGGCAAGGTCATGGCCTCGCCGGCGGCCGCCATCGAGGCCATGGCCGACGACACGCCGGGCACCACAGCCCAATCGATGCCCAGCGCGGTGAGCGGCCGGGTCATCTCGATCAAGGCACCGTACAAGCTGGGGTCGCCGGTCTGCAGGCGCACCACGGTGGCGTGGCGAGCCGCCTGCTCGGACAGCCAGTCGCTCATCTGCTCCAGGGTCATGTCCTTGGAGTCGCGCACCAGGCAACCCGCCGGGGCGTACAGGGTGACGGCCTGGTCGACCAGCGAGCCGGCAAACAGCACGGCCCCGGCCTGGGCCAGCAGACGCTGGCCCTTGAGGGTGATCAGCTCGGGGTCGCCCGGGCCGGCCCCCACAAACCAGACCTTGCCCAAGGGTCGCGATGCGGGCATGGAGGTTGACGTCATGGCGTTTCGACTTCAGGTGGGGCAAGCTGCCGCAGCAGGCCGAGCAGCGCTTCGTGGCTGCGGGGTGGGTCGGTCTCGGGCAGCAGGCCCCGGCCTTGCAGGGCCTGGTGCAACTCGAGCACGCGGGGCAAGGGCTGGCCCAGGCGGCGCCAGCCTGCCGCCTGCCCCGGCAGCTCGGTGGCGGGCAGCGAAGCGGTGCAGCGGCCGGCCTGCATCAGGTGCAGGTGGTCGGCCCAGGCGTAGGCAAAGTCGATGTCGTGGGTGGACAGCAGCACGGTCACGCCGCGCGCCACCAGGCCGTCGAGCAAGGTGGTCAGCGCCAGCTGCATCGGGGCGTCCAGGCCGGCCATGGGCTCGTCGAGCAGCAGCACCTCGGGCTGCATGGCCAGCACGCCGGCCAAGCACACACGCTTCTTCTGCCCAAAGCTCAGCTGGTGCACTGGGGCCAGGGCCTGCTCACTCAGGCCCACATCGGCCAGGGCTGCGCGCACGCGCTCGCGCACCGTGGCCTCGTCCAGCCCCAGGTTGAGCGGGCCATACGACACGTCTTCAAACACCTGGGCCGAGAACAGCTGGTGCTCGGGGTTCTGGAACACCAGCCCCACCCGCTGGCGCAACGCGCGCAGGCCGGCCCGGCTGGCGTCCAGCGGCTGGCCATCGAACACGATCTGGCCCGCACTGGGCCGCAGCAGCCCATTGAGTTGCTGCAGCAAGGTGGTCTTGCCGGCGCCATTGGCGCCCAGCAGCGCATGGCGGCGCCCACGGGCCAGGCGCAGGCTGCAGTCGTGCAGGCCCTGGGGGCCGTCGGGGTAACGGAAGCCCACGCCCTGCAGTTCAAAGACTGGCCATGCCGTCCTCATGGCAGACCCCAGGTCGCCACCAACAGGCCCAGCGAGGCGAACGCCGCCAGCCCGACATCGCGCCGCGCACGAGGGTAGGCCGGTGGCAGAAAGCGCAGCCCAGCCCCGCCGCAGCGCGCCTCGGCGCTGGCCTGCAGCACCCGGGCGCGCTGCCACAGTTGCACGGCCTGGTGGCCCAGCAACAAGGCGATCGAGCGCACGGCCTGGGCCCGACTCGCGTAACCGAGGCGGGCACGCTGGGCACGGCTGGCCTCATGGAACAGCGCCAGGGCCACAAACAGCAGGCGGTGACACAGCACCATCAGCTCCAGCAGCAAGGCCGGCACCCGCAGGCGGCGCAGCAGGGCCATCAGATCGGGCAGCGGCGTGGTCAGCGCCAGGCCCAGCAAGGCCGCCAGCGAGGCCAGCGCCCGCGCACTGGTGCGGGCCGACAAGGCCAGGGCGTCGGGCGCCAGCTGCAAGGCCGGCAGCCCAGGGCCATTCCAGCCCAGCGACACCGCCATCGATGCGGCCGACAGGCCCAGAAAGCCCAGCGGTGCCCAGGCCGCGCGCAGATAGGCACGCCAGGACACGCCAGCCCCAAGCAGGCACGCAGTGACCAGGGCCGCCGTGCAGCCCAGGGCCCGCCCGGGCGTGGCCGCGCCCTGGGCGGCAGCCAGACCGGCCAGCGCCCACAAGCCCTTGGCGGCCGGCGACACGCCCCGCCAGCGGTTGGCGTAGGCCCAATGTTCAATCAACATGGCGGATCAGGGCTTGGGGAGTGCAGGGTCAGCCGGGCGATCATGGGCCGGGGGCTGGATCTGCCGTCCAGCACGCTCACGCGCCACGGACAGCCCCAACCAGAACCCGATCACCCCGGCGCCCAATGCGGCCTGCAGCGCAAACAGCAGCGAGGCGATCTCGTTGCTGGCCGGCTCAAGCACCGGGCTGAACCAGGGCTGGTAATGCGGCGCCAGTTGCGCAATGGCCTGCTGGGCTTGGGCGTCGGCCCCGCCAAAGTGCTCGGCCAGCGCCGCCGCATCGGTGGGCTGGGCCACCCAGCACAGCGGCAAGGCGGTGAGCAGCACCACACCGGCCAGCAGCATCAGGTTGCGACGGCTCATGCTTCCACCCCGCGCCGGGTAAACAAGGGCAGGCCCTGCAGCTCTGCCGCATTGAAGCGGGCCATGGCATTGACCACCAGCACAGTGAGCAAGCCTTCGCTGATGGCCAACGGGATCTGCGTGAGCGCGAAGATGCCGCCGAACTTGAGCAGCGAGGCGGCCATGCCGCCGACCGCGTCGGGAAAGGCCCAGGCCAGTTGCACCGAGGTGCACAGGTAAGTGGCCAGGTCCCCCAGGCAGGCGGCGCCGAACACCGCACCCGAACGCCCCAGGCCGCAGGCGCGGGCCAGCCGGAACACGCCGTAAGACACCAGCGGCCCCACGATGCCCATCGAGAACAGATTGGCCCCCAGCGTGGTGAGGCCGCCGTGGGCCAGCAGCAAGGCCTGGAACAGCAGCACCACCAGCGCAATCGGCACCATCGCTGCCGGCCCGAACAGCATGGCGCCCAGGCCCACCCCAGTGGGGTGCGAGCAACTGCCGGTGACCGAAGGCAGCTTGAGTGCCGACAACAAAAAGGCAAAGGCCGCGCTCACGCCCAGCAGCATGCGCTGCTCGGGCTGCGCCTGCACGCTGCGCTGCATGGAGCGCAGGCCCCAGATCACAAAGGGTAAAGAGGCGGCTGACCAGCCCAGCGCGTGCGCTGGCGGCAAAAAGCCTTCCATGATGTGCATTCGAATCCTCCCGTCGAATGGTTCCTGTCAAGGCACCACGCGGAGGATGAAAAAGGCGGCCAGACGCCCGCAGGCGAGCCGGGGCATGTTGGCTGCAATCTTCCCGTCACCCCGGGGAATGGTGCTGGCGCTTTTTCGGGCCGGTATTCTGGCTCGCCTTCATCCTTCTCCGCACCTTCCCGTGTCATGCACAGTGGTGTGTTGGCGGAGTCGTCTGGCTTACAGCAGCGGGGGCTGCGCCGGAATGGCCACACAGGGTTGTTGTGCGGCGTCACCGGCTTCCCGTTTAACGTGCCCCCTGAAGAGGTCACGCACCCGAAGCGGCGATCTTAACTGCAGAAGCCCGCAGATCATGAGGCCACTCGAAAATCGATTTCAAGGCCCGGGAAGGGGCGCAGGTGCGCCGACAGGACTTCGCCATGTGCCAGTCGCACCTTGGCGCCAGGGGGGCCGCCGCTGGCGTCAGCAAGTGCAGGCGGCAGGTAGACTGCGGCCATGAAATCAATCAGCCGCGCCCAAGCCGAGCACATCGGCGAGATCCTGGCCGACGTGGCGCGCACCGAGATCATGCCAAGGTTCTCTGGCACGCAGTCGAACCGGGTTCGCGAAAAAACGTCGGCCTTCGACATCGTGACGGACGCTGATGAGGCGGCCGAACGTGAGATCACGGCGCGCCTGCGCAAGGCCTACCCCTCGGCATTGATCGTCGGAGAAGAGGCCACGGGGCGGGATCCGGGTTTGCTGACCCAAATGGCGACTGCCGACCTGGCGTTCATCATCGACCCGATTGACGGAACGAAGAATTTTGCGTCGGGCCTGCCGCTGTTTGGGGTCATGGTGGCTGCGACGGTGCGGGGTGAGGTGGTGATGGGGGTCATCCATGACCCGGTCTGCCAGGACACCTCATTCGCGGTGCGCGGAGAAGGGGCCTGGAAGCAAGGGCCGGGGCGGCCGCCGACCTCGCTCAAGGTCGCCGAGACCGTGCCCCTGGCCGAGATGCAAGGCGTGGTCGGGACCAATTTCCTGCCCGAACCCCTGCGAACGACCGTGGCACGGAACCTGTCTCGTCTGGCACTCAATTTCTGGTTGCGGTGCGCTGCTCACGAGTATCGAATGATTGCGGACGGCCATTGCCACCTGCTGGTCTACAACAGGCTCATGCCTTGGGACCATGCGGCGGGCTGGCTGTTGCACCACGAGGCGGGCGGGTACAGCGCCCGGTTCGATGGCAGCCCTTACCTGCCAACACACACCAGCGGCGGTCTGATCCTGGCCACCGATCGACACGCCTGGGAACTCATCAGGGACGCCCTGCTGGGTGCGCCCTTGTAGCGTGATCGCGGGGTCAGGCCATTGCCAGACCCGCGCAGCAGCCAAACCAGGCGCTGGCTTGCGGCCCTCAGGCCAGCGCCACCACCCGATTGCGACCCTGGTGCTTGGCCTGGTAGAGAGCCTGGTCGCTGCGATCGATCATCGATTCGGCCGCGGTCGGGCCTTCGGTGGGTATGCTGGCATGCACGCCGATACTGATCGTCACCGGGATGCTCACCCCATTGACCACCATGGGCAGATCGCCCACGGCGCGACGGATGTCCTCGGCCACCGCACGGGCGCCCTCGATCGTGGTGGCGGGCAACAGGGCCAGAAACTCTTCACCGCCAAAACGCGCCAGCATGTCGGCACTGCGCAAGCGGGTCTGGGCCCGCTGCGCCACCTGGCGCAGCACCTCGTCACCCACCAGGTGGCCATGCTGATCGTTGACGACCTTGAAATGATCGATGTCGAGCATCAGCAGGGCCAGAGGACTGTGACGCCGCCGGGCCAGGGCCAGGTGGTGGTCCATGAGCTCCATCAGGGCAAGGCGGTTGTAAAGACCGGTCAGGCGATCGTGGCTGGCCAGCTCATGCTGCTGGCTGACGGCATGCTCCATCTGCATCAGGACAAAGCCCATGCTGTTGAGCAGCAACACCGCCAGAACGGCAAAGTAGGTGACCACCTGCACCTGGGTCGGTACGTTGAACTGGATGTCCCAATCCGAGGCGTCGAGCATCGAGCCCGTGCGCGCCACCAGCGTGACGAAGAGCAGCGAAGCCCCAACGATCACCACCCAGCGGCCCGTGAGGCGGCGCCCATGCAGGCCGGGCGCCCAGGCCTGCGACAGCAACACGAGCGCCAACGCGGCCTGCAGGCCCGCCACCCACACGTTGCGCCAACGATCGTCATGCAGCAAAGCCACGGCCGCGACCATGTTCAGCCCCGCCGGCAACCACACCACCCAGCGCGGCAAGGTGTCGCAACGGCCCCGCTGGAAGGCCATCAGCGCCAGGGTGTGGATGACCAGGCTGAGCGCTGTCAAGGCATTGGTCAACACGATGGACAGGCCTGGCCAGCCCGCGTCTCGCAGACCGAACGCCGGGTAGGACAGGGCATTCACGACCAGGCCCAGGCCCCAAAGCGACAGGCCCCTGTGCAGGCGGCTGCCCCAGGCCACGGCCAGCACGGCACCGGCAAGCACGCCACTGGCCAGGGTGAGCGCCATGAGCAAGGTCGGCAGATGCAAGGTCATGAATCAGACGTCCGTGTGTGAAATTGACTCTACACCGAAACCGGGTGCGCCGGCCTGCGCCGCAACAGGCCACCAGCACCTGATCGGCTCAGGCGGCCTCGAAGGAAAACCCGCCATGGCTCAGCAGTTCAACGCAGATATCAGCGGCCTGGGGGTCATAGATCCGGCCGCGCCCGCGTTGTATTTCGGCCAGGGCCGCCTCCAGCCCCAGGCCCACCCGGTAGGGACGGTCCAGGCACATGGCCTCGACCACGTCGGCCACGGCCAGGATGCGGGCGCCGAGGATGATCTGGTCCTGATGCAGGCCCTGCGGGTAGCCGCTGCCATCCAGCCTTTCATGGTGCTGCAACACCATGTCGGCAATCGGCCAGGGAAACACGATGTCCTTGAGGATGTCGTGACCGGCCTGCGGATGGCGCCGCAACACCTGGTACTCCTCCTCGGTGAGGCGCCCGGGTTTGGTCAGAATCGCCTCCGGCACCTGGATCTTGCCGATGTCGTGCACGATACCGGCCAGGTGGATACCCTGCACCTCGTGCTCCGACAGACCCATGCGGCGCGCCATGGCCACGGCCAGCGCGGCCACACGGCGTTGGTGACCGGCGGTGTAGGGATCGCGAAACTCCACCGTGGTAGCGACTGCCTGCACAGTGGCCTCCAACACGTGCTCCAGATGGCGCAGGGTCTGCACATGGGCCTGCTGCACTCGACGCGAATGGATGCCAAAGGCCAGGTCATCCGCCAGCTCCCCCAGCAAGACCACTTCCTTCTCGTTGAAGGCGTCGGGGGCGGCCGAGTAGATGGTCAGCGCCCCCAGAGTGCGCCCGTCGACCATCAGCGGAAACGCAGCGCTGGAGCGAAAGCCGTGGGCCAGAGCGGCCACACGCCAGGGTGCCATCTTCTTTTCAGTGCTGAAATCGCGGTTGATCTGCGCCTGTCCCAGGCGGATCGCCATGCCCGTGGGCCCCTGCCCCAGCGCGTTGTCCCCCCAACTGATCTGGGCGGCCTTCAGGTAGCCGTCGTTCACACCGAACTGGGCAATCTGGCTGACGGACTGGTGCGCATCGTGTTCAGCAAAGCCGACCCAGGCGAGCCGGTATCCACCCACCTGCACGGCAATGCGGCAGACCTCGTCGAGCAAGGCGTCCTCTTGCTGACCGTGCACCACCGCCTGATTGGACTTGCTGAGCAACTGCAAGGCCCGGTTCAGGCGCACCACGTCGTTGTTCGAGGCCAGGGCCTCCGCCATGTGATCAAAGGCCGAAGCAAGCGTGCCCATCTCGTCCGAGCGGGGCGCCAACCCCGTGCGCGCCAGATGGTTGCCGGCACCCAGCTCCCGTGCCGCGGCCACGATGCGGCGCAAGGGTCGCATCAGCCAATGCTCGCCACCCCACCAGACCAGGGCAAACGCGCAGGCCACCCACAGGGCCATCAGGGCGATATCGGTCGTCATCTGCCGGTCGGCCGCCGCGGTGATCGCCGACTCGCTCTCGGCCACATAGAAATAGATCGGGCCGGCCAGAGTGTCGGCAAACCGGTACAGGGTGACCAGGCGCCTGACCCCATCCTGGAACACCAGGCTAACCGCCACACCCAGGCCTTGCTGGCGCACCTGCTCGAAAGCCGCTGGGTCGAACACCTCGGTGTCGGCCTGCGGGACCGGGCCGAGCCGGCGCGTGATGACCCAGCCGTGGGCATCGACCAGGCCCGAAATCGACTGGCCGGGCGCCCGAGCACCAGACGCCTCGTGGGTCACCCAGCTCAGGTCCATGGCCACCACGATCACGCCCTGCACCCGGCCCTCGGCATCCCGGATGCGCTGAGCCACGGGCAGCACATGCTTGCCGGTGAAGCCTCCGATTTGAGCGGCCCCGACCACGGGATCGTCTTGCGCCAGGGCCCGCGGCATGAAGGAACGATCGGCGATGTTGAGCGCCTTGGCCCCTCGCACCAGGTGGCAGCGGGTATCGCCATTCGGCATTGCCATGAACACATTGGCCAACTGCGGGTCTTGGGACACCAGGCCTGCCAGCCGGCGATCACACTGGGGATCGTTGATCAGACCGGCCAGGTCCACCGCCTGGGTCAGCAGGGCCAGCAGACGCCGGGTGTTGTCAAACCCCAACCTTTGCCGGTCGGCCATGGCCGAGGACAGCACACCCTGCTGCGCCATGGCCGCCGCGATGTCGGCAGATCGGCGCTCCATGGCCCGATAAGCCGACGCGAACAGGAAAGCACCACAGGTGCACAGCAACAGAACCAGAAAACGCCAACGGACACTGAGCGAAGCAATCGGCGACACCATCGACAAGCCTCCGGTCTTTGACAGGCAGTACGCCCAGCAGGGCACTCAAAGTGCTCCGGCCAGCCGGCCGGGGCCCCGTTTCAGGCCGACGCCCGAACCCACTCCCTCGCTTCGGCCAGGGTCGCAAACAGCAGGATCGGCGGCATTTGGGTGATCTGGTCGTACTTTCGGGCCATGGCGATGATCACCGGGTCCACGGTGACGGCCAGGATGCGGTATTTGGGATTCACGAAAGTGGCCCCGATGTTGATGGCAGCCGTGTCCACAATGCCGCCCTCGCCCATGGTGAAGGCCTCGGTCTCCGAAAAATCGTTGATGGTGTAGCGGATGTTCTCGAAGCGCGGGTCGCTGTGGAACTGGCCCACGGACGACAGAAATTCTTCAGCCGTGACGATGCCCCAGAAACGTTTGTGGATACCTTGGGGTTCGCGGATGATTTCGTAGGGCATGGTCTGGAAACTGCAAATCTGATCGTCTGGACGCCATAAATTCGCCCATCGGTCTCTATTTGACCATGAACGGACAAGGGGCAGGCGCCCCCGCCCTTCAACCGTCGATCAGCGCCGGATCCCAGGCAAACACCGTCTGCTGCTGCGTGCCGAGTTTCTCGATGCCCAGCGTCATCACATCCCCCGGACGCAGGAACTGCGGGGCCGGCTTTTTGCCCATGCCCACGCCGGGTGGGGTGCCGGTGGTGATCAGGTCGCCGGGCTCCAGGGTCATGAAGCGGCTCAGGTAGCTGACCAACTGGGCCACGGTGAAGATCATGGTGCGGGTGTGGCCGGTCTGCTGGCGCTGGCCGTTCACATCCAGCCACAGGGCCAGGTCTTGCGGATCGCCCACCTCGTCGGCACTGACCAGCCAGGGGCCGATGGGGCCGAAGGTGTCACAGCCCTTGCCCTTGTCCCAGGTGCCGCCGCGCTCCAGTTGGTATTCGCGCTCGGAGATGTCGTTGATGGTGCAGTAGCCGGCCACATGCTTCAGTGCATCCGCTTCGCTGACGTAGCGGGCGCGGCTGCCGATCACCACGCCCAGTTCCACCTCCCAGTCGGTCTTGACCGAGCCCTGGGGCAGCACCACGGGGTGGTGGCAGCCCACCGCGCTGTCCACGGTCTTGGTGAAGACAATGGGCTCTTGCGGGATGGGCATGTTGGCTTCGGCCGCGTGGTCGGCGTAGTTGAGGCCGATGGCGATGAACTTGCGCATGCCGGTCCAGGGCACGGCCAGGCGGCCTTGGGGCACCACGGGCAGGGTGTTGGGATCGAGGCTGGCGAGTGCGGCCATGCCGGTGGGCGACAAGGTGGCCGGGCCGATGTCGGCCAGCACCGCGCTGAGGTCACGCACGGTGCCGTCGCTGTGCAGCAGGCCGGGTTTCTCTTGGCCTTTGGGGCCGTGGCGAAGCAATTTCATGAACAGGGTTCCGCGTGAAGGGTGAAAGAAAGCTCAGTTCGACCAGCCGCCATCGATGACCTGGGCGGTGCCGGTGGTGAAGGACGATTCGTCACTGGCCAGGTAGACCGCCAGGGCCGCGATCTCTTCGGCCCGGCCCAACCGGCCCAGGGGCTGGCGTTCCACAAAGCCGGCCTCGACCTGGGCCAGCGACTGGCCGCTGGCCTGCGCCTGGGCCTGAATGCGCTCCTGCAGTGAAGGCGACATCACGGTGCCGGGGCAGATCGCATTGCAGCGGATGCCCTGGCCCACGAAATCGGCCGCCACCGACTTGGTCAGCCCCACCACGGCGGCCTTGGTGGTGCCATAGACAAAGCGGCGCGGCGCGCCCTTGATGCTGCCGGCCACCGACGACACATTGATGATGGAACCCCGCCCCTGCGCCAGCATGCCGGGCAGGAAGGCGCGGATGGTGCGCCATTGCGAGCGCACGTTGAGGTCAAACGCAAAGTCCCACTCTTCATCGGTGCAGTCCAGCAGGGTGCCGGCGTGCACAAAGCCTGCCCCGTTGAACAGCACGTCCACCGGGCCCAGCTCGGCCGCGGCGGCCTGCACGGCCTCGCTTCGGGTCACGTCCAGCACGCGGGTGATGCAGCCGGTCTGCTGCTGCAGCGAGGTCAGGGCCTCGGGGTTGATGTCGGTGGCGATCACACGGGCGCCCTCGGCAGCGAAGGCCACGGCGGTGGCGCGGCCGATGCCCTGGCCGGCGGCGGTCAGAAAGGCGGTCTTGCCTGCAAGTCGTTGGGTCATGGGGGACAGATCCTCGGGTTGGATGGAGGGGGGCCGGGTTCAGATCACCTTGCCGGGGTTGAGCAGGCCTTGTGGGTCCAGGGCCTGTTTGAGGGATTGCATCAGGGCGATTTCGGCCGGGCTGCGCGCGTGGCCCAGCCAGGCGCGCTTGAGCGTACCGATGCCGTGCTCGGCCGACACCGTGCCGCCGTACTCGCGCACCAGCCCATAGACAATGCCGTCGACCAGGCTCTTGGGCTGTTCGGCCACGCCCGCCTGGTGCACGATGATGTGCAGGTTGCCATCACCCACATGCCCGTAGAACAGGGTGCAGGCGTTGGGAATGCGCGCCTGCAAAGCCTGGCGGCAGCGGCTCACGTAGTCGTCCATGCGGGCCACGGGCAGGCCGACGTCGAAGGCCAGATGGTGGGGCAGTTGGGGGTGCAACTCGCCCGTGGCGTCACGCACGGCCCAGAAAGCCTTCACATCGGCCAACGACTGGGCCAGGGCCGCATTGGGCAGCACGCCGGTCTCCATCAGGCCGGCCAGCCAGGCCTCGAAGCGTGGCGCGTCGTGGGCTTCATCGGTGCCCAGGGCTTCGACCAGCACATAGGCGCCGTGCGGGCTGTTGTCGCCCTGCAGGGGGTTGCGCACCCCAGGCACCCGGGTGGTGGCGAACTGCCAGTACTCGGGCCACATCACCTCGAAAGCCGAGAGCAACGGCCCCAGGTTCTGGCGCGCCGAGTTCAGCAAGGTGAGCACCCCGGCGTAGTCGCGCACCGCGCACATCGCCACCAGGGTGGAGGCCGGCTTGGGGTACAGGCGCAGCACCACGCGGGTGATCACCCCCAGCGTGCCTTCGCTGCCGATGAACAGGTGCTTGAGGTCAAAGCCTGCGTTGTTCTTGATCATCTTGTTGAGGCTGGTGATCACCGTGCCATCGGCCAGCACCACCTCCAGGCCCAGCACCATCTCGCGTGCCATGCCGTAGCGGATCACGCGGTTGCCGCCGGCATTGGTGGCCAGGTTGCCGCCGATGCTGCACGAGCCGCGGGCCCCCAGGTCCAGCGGGCAAAAAAAGCCCGCCTCGGCCGCCGCCTGCTGCACCACCTCCAGCGGGGTGCCCGCCCGCACCGTGAGGGTGGCCGCGGCCGGATCGATCTCCTCGATGCCCACCAGGCGCTCCAGCGACAGTGCGATCTGCGATCCGCTGGCCCGGGCGCCGCCGCACAGGCCGGTCAGGCCACCCTGCGGGACCACGGCCACCCCATGCTGGCGGCACAGGCGCAGCGCGGCCGCCACACCCGCGGTGTCGGCCGGTCGCAGCACGGCCAGGGGTCGACTGGGTTGCAGGCCGCTGTAGTCGTTGTGATTGCGCTCTGGCGCCTCGGCACCAACCAGCACGGCCTGGGGCCCCAGTTCGGCCTGCAGGGCGGCCATCAGGGCCGGGGGAAGGGTTGCTGCGGTCATGACCATCTCCATCAGCGGGGTCATGGCCTCAGGCGGTGAACCAGCGCAGCGGCGCCAGCACGGTCTGGGGGAAAGCCACCATGATGAACATCACCACAAACTCGGCCACCATGAAGGGCCAGACCCCGCGGGTCACCTCGTCCATCTTCATGCGCCCTACCCCGGCCACCACGTTCAGGATGGTGCCCACCGGCGGGGTGATCAGGCCGATCGAGTTGTTGATGATGAACAGCACGCCAAAGTAGATCGGGTCGATGCCGGCGGCCTTGATCACGGGCATCAGCACCGGGGTCATGATCAGGATGGTGGGGGTCATGTCCATCGCCGTGCCGACCAGCATCACCAGCACCATGATGGCCACCAGCAGCAGGGTCTGGTTGCCCATGAAGGGCTTGAGCAGCTCGACCATCTGGGTGGGCAGGTTGGCCACCGTGATCAGCCACGACGACACCATGGCCGCCGCCACCAGGAACATCACCACCGAGGTGGTCTTGGCCGCCGTGGTGAAGATGGGCAGCAGCGCCGACAGGGGCAGCTCGCGGTAGATGACCGTGGCCACGAACAGCGAGTACACCGCCGCCACCACGGCCGCCTCGGTGGGCGTGAACACGCCCATGCGCAGGCCCACCAGGATGAACACCGGCAGCGTCAGCGCCCAGACCGACTCGCGTGCGGCGCGCCAGATCTCGGCCTGGGTCTTCTTCTCGGGCAGGGCCAGTTGCTCCTTGCGGCCCACCCACCACCAGGTGAGGGCCAGGCCGGCCCCGATCATGATGCCGGGGAAGATGCCCGCGATGAACAGCTTGCTGATCGACACGTTGGCGGCCACGCCGAAGATCACAAAGCCGATGCTGGGGGGGATGATGGGGCCGATCACCCCTGAGGCAGCGATCAGGCCGCCCGACACTTCTTTCTTGTGCCCGGCCTTGACCATCATGGGCAGCAGCAGCGCCGTCAGGGCCGCCGCATCGGCCACCGCCGAGCCGGACAGGGACGACAGCAGGCAGGCCGCCAGGATCACCACGTAGCCCAGCCCCCCCTTCACATGCCCCACCAGGGCCAGCGCGAAGTTCACGATGCGCTGGGACAGCCCCCCCACGTTCATGATCTCGCCCGCCAGCATGAAGAAGGGCACGGCCAGCAGCGGAAAGCTGTCGGCCCCGTTGATGAAGTTCTGCGCCAGGATCTGGGCGTCGAACAGGTCCAGCTGCCACATCAGGCCCACGCCACTGGCCAGCAGGGCGTAGGCAATCGGAATGCCCAGGGCCATGGCGCCCACCAGGCCGCCCAGAAAAATCAATACGGTCATGTTTCAGTCTCCGGTGTTGTTCTTGGTCTCGTCTGCATCGCGCCGGCTCAGCGGCCCGCGTGCGGCAGGGGCTTGTCGCCCAGGGGGGAGTGGCTGGCGCCGTGGCCGGCCGCGTTCTCACGCGCCAGCTCGGCCTGCAGGGCCTCCAGCTCGCCCTGCTCCTCGGATTCCTTGATCATCACCAGCTCGGCCTCGCTGAGCTGGCCGGTCAGCACGCGCAGCAGCTGCAGCACGATGAGGCCGGCTGCACACACCGAGAACACCACCCCAGAGGCATAGAAGATGGCCGTGGACGCACCGGTGACCGGGGCTTCCACGTCCCAATTGATCACGGTCTGCTGCCAGCTGCCCTGAAAAAACAGCCAGGTGATGTAGAGCATCAGCACCTGCCCCAGCACCATGCAGACCTTCTTGCCCGCCACCGGCAGTCGCGAGACCAGCATGTCGGTGCCCAGGTGGGCGTTCTCCTTGATGGCGCTGACGGCGCCCAGGAAGGTGATCCAGACGAAGAGCCAGCGCGACAGCTCTTCGCTGATGGCAATGCCCGAATTGAAGGCGTAACGCAGCACCACGTTGCCGAACACCAGCACCACCATGACGGCCAGGGCCAGCGCGATGAGCAGGTTGATGAACCGGCAGTACCGGTCGATGAGGGTATTGAGCATGTTGTTGTCTCCTTCGGTGGCTGGGCCACCATGGCGGTTTTTGAGTTCAATCGTCTCGTCTGGCCAGCTTCACAGCGCCCAACTCACAGCGCCCCGCCCTGCAGCAAACCGCGGGCGGCCAGGTTGGCGATGAAGGCACGCAGGCCGAAGCGCCAGGGGGCGGCGCTTTCGCTGTGCGTCACGCGGTTGTGCAGCGCCCCCAGCCAGCGGCTCTGGATGGTGACCACATCGCCCAGCTTGTGGGTGAACCCCCCGCCCGGCTGGTCCCGGTCTTCGATGGGGGCAAACAGGGTGCCCAGGAACAGCATGAAGCCGTCGGGGTACTGGTGGGCGGCCAGGGTCTGGGCCACCAGATCGACCGGATCGCGGCTGATGCTGGCCATGGTGTTGATGCCACGCAGCTCAAAGCCATCGGGCCCGGCCACGCGCAGGTTCACGGTCTCCTGGCGCACCTGGTCCAGGCCGAATCCGGCATCGAACAGTCGGATGAAGGGCCCGATGGCACAGGAGGCGTTGTTGTCCTTGGCCTTGCCCAGCAACAACGCGCTGCGGCCTTCGATGTCGCGCAGATTGACGTCGTTGCCCAGTGTGGCGCCCACGATGTCGCCCCGGCTGTTGACGGCCAGGACCACCTCGGGCTCGGGGTTGTTCCAGGCCGAATCGGCGCGGATGCCGATGTCCTCGCCCGTGCCCACCGAGGCCAGTACCGGGGCCTTGGTGAACACCTCGGCGTCGGGGCCGATGCCCACCTCCAGGTACTGCGACCACAGGCCTTTGTCCTGCAGCAGGGCCTTGAGGGCCATGGCCTGCTCCGAACCGGGCCGGATGTCGGCCAGGCTCTCGCCGATCAGGCCCACCACCTGGCTGCGCAGGCCCTGGGCGCGGCTGGCGTCACCGCGGGCCTGCTCTTCGATCACGCGCTCGATCAGGCTGGCGGCAAAGGTCACACCGGCCGCCTTGATCACCTGCAGATCGCACGGGGCCAGCAACCAGGGCCCCTGGCTGTCACGGGCACCAAGCTGGCTGTTGCCCAGCAGGTCGGCCACGCTGCACACCCGCTGACCGGGTGCCTCGCGCACGGCCTGGGCAGGGTTGGGCGCATCGAGCAAGGTGCTCATGGTGGGAAAGCGCCGGCTCAGGTCGAACACGCCCTCGGGGCGCAATGCCACCACGGCCGGGCCAGGCAGTTCGCCTGGGAGGGTGGCGGGGCGCCAGATGCGCCCCACCAGGGTGCCGGCCAGGCCGTCGTCGGGAAGAATCTGGGCGTGCGTGACCGCACCGTCCACCGCAGCTGCGGTGGACGTTGTGTTGGAACTCATGGCGGAATCCTTGAAAACGTCAGTGGTTGTGGCGCGGGGTGTGCTCGGAGATCCGGCGGTAGTCCAACGCAAAATCCAGCGTGGCACCGTCCACGAGTTGGCCGGTCTTCTCGCGGTACAGCGCCTCCCAGGGCGACTGGCTGCGGGGCACAGGCGGCGGGGGTAGCTCGCGGCGGCGGCGCTCGATCTCTTCGGGTGCCACCAGGGCATCGCAGCGACCGGTGTTGAGGTCGATGCGCAGCCTGTCGCCGCTTTGCAGCCAGCTCAAGCCACCGCCCACCGCGCTCTCGGGCGAGACATTGAGGATGGACGGGCTGTCGGCCGTGCCAGATTGGCGTCCGTCGCCCAAGGTGGGCAGGGTGTTGATGCCGCGCCGGATCAGGGCATCGGGCGGCTGCATGTTGACCACCTCGGCCGAGCCAGGCCAGCCGATGGGGCCGGCACCACGCATCACCAGGATGCAGCCCTCGTCGATGTCGAGGGCGGGGTCGTTGATGCGCGCGTGGTAATCGTCAGCCCCCTCGAACACCACGGCGCGGGCCTCGAACACGCCCTCCTGCCTGGGCTGGTTCAGGTAGCGCTGACGGAAGGCCTCAGAGATCACCGAGGTCTTGAGGATGCCGAAATCAAACAGATTGCCCGCCAGCACCAGGAAACCAGCCTTCTGCATCAAAGGTTGGGCGAAGGGGTAGATCACCTCGCGGTCGCGTGTTTCGCGGCCTTGCAGGTTGGTGGCGATGTTTTGGCCGCTCACACTCAGGCAATCGCCATTCAGGCGGCCGGCCTGCAACAGCTCCCACATCAGGGCCGGCACCCCGCCGGCACGAAAGAAGCGCTCGCCCAGAAACTGGCCTGCAGGCTGCATATTGAGCAGCAGCGGCAGGTCATAGGCGTGCTGGGTCCAGTCCTGGGCATGCAATTCGACACCGGCGTGCCGCGCCATGGCCATGATGTGCACCTGGGCGTTGCTGGAGCCGCCTGCCGCGCTGACCACTGCCAGCGCGTTGAGGAAGCTCTCGCGGCTCAGGATGCGTGACGGGCGCAGGTCCTCATAGGCCATCTCGACGATGCGCCGCCCGGTCTCGTAGGCCATCTGGCCGCGTTCGCGGTAAGGCGCCGGGATGGCGGCGCACCCTGGCAGCGACAGGCCCAGGGCCTCGGCCACCGCATTCATGGTGGAGGCCGTGCCCATGGTGTTGCAATGGCCGGCCGACGGGGCACTGCTGCAGGCGCGCTGCAGAAACTCTTCTTCATCGATCTCACCGGCGGCCAGTTGGCGGCGGCTGCGCCAGATCACGGTGCCCGAGCCCACCAGCTCGCCGTCGTGCCAACCGTCGAGCATGGGGCCACCCGACAGCACGATGGCGGGAATGTCCACGGTGGAGGCGGCCATGATGCCGGCCGGCGTGGTCTTGTCGCAGCCGGTGGTCAGCACCACGGCATCGATGGGGTAACCGTACAGGGTCTCGACCAGCCCCAGGTAGGCCAGGTTGCGGTCCAACGCAGCCGTGGGGCGGCGACAGTTCTCGAAGATCGGGTGCACCGGGAACTCCATCGGGATGCCGCCGGCATCGCGAATGCCGTCACGTACCCGCTTGGCCAGATCCAGGTGGATGCGGTTGCAGGGCGACAGATCGCTGCCGGTCTGGGCGATGCCGATGATGGGGCGGCCCGAGCGCAACTCTTCGGGCGTGAGCCCGTAGTTCATGAAGCGTTCAAGGTAGAGCGCGGTCATGTCCGAGCGTTCGGGGTCGGCAAACCACTCACGCGAGCGGAAGGGGCGCTGGGGCTTTTTGTCCATGGCGTACAGCAAGAAATAGAGACGAAACACCGGGGCCCGGCGCCAGGCTCAGCCCGCGCACCGGCCCCGACAAGGGATGGCGCCTTACTTGGCGGTGCCGCGCACCTTGGCCAGTTCTGCGTTGAGTTCGCCCGTGGTCTCTTCACCAAACTCCTTGGCGTACTTGGCCAGCACCGGCTGCAATTTGGTGCGCATCTTGGCCTGCTCGGCCGCCGGCAGCTCGGTCACCTGCATGCCCACCTTCTTGAGCTCGCCCAGGGCCTTGTCGCCAAAGGCGCGGATGGTCTTGCGCTCGTACAGCGTGGCCTCGCGGGCAGCGTCCTGCACGATCTTCTGCTCTTGCGCCGAAAGGCCGTCCCAGGTCTTCTTGGACATCAGCAGGGCCCAGGTGCTGTACATGTGGCGCGACAGCACCATGTGCTTCTGCACTTCGTAGAACTTGCTCGACAGGATGGTGGCCGAAGGGTTCTCCTGCCCATCCACCGCGGCCTGTTCCATGGCCGAATACAGCTCGGTGAAAGGCATGGGCGTGGCGTTGGCGCCGAGGGCGCTGAAGGTGTCAAGGAACAGCGGGCTCTGGATCACGCGCAGCTTCAGCCCCACCAGGTCATCGGCCTTGGTGATGGGCCGGCGCGAATTGGTCACGTGGCGAAAGCCGTTCTCCCAATAGCCCAGTCCCACCAGGCCTTTTTCAGGCAGCTTGGCGAGCAGCTTCTGGCCAAAGGGGCCATCCAGCACGGCATCGGCCTCTTGCTCATTGTTGAAGGTCAGGGGCAGGTTCAGCACACCGAAGGGCTTGATCAGCGACATCAGGGTGGAGGTGTCGGGCACCGTCATCTCGAGGGTGCCGCCGCGCAGCGCCGAGGTCATGCTGACATCGTTGCCCAGCGAGCCGCTGGCATAGAGCTTGGCCACCAGCTTGCCGCCGCTCTTGGCCGACAACTGCTCGGCAAAGTACTTGACCGCCAGGGCCTGGGGGTGGTCTTCGTTGAGGCCGATGCCCACCTTGAACACGTGGTCCTTGATCTGGGCCGAGACCGGGGCGGCCAGAGCGGCCAGGATCGTGGCCGCCAGGGCCAGGGCTTTGAATTGCATGAATGTCTCCGAATTTGGAATGTCTGGACCACGGCGGATCAGGCCACCGGCAGCAAGGAATCTCTGATGGATCCTCTCGATGCAGGCGAGAGATTAGGTAGTCAAGGCCCCTGGGTCCACTGACTTTTTTGCTAGCATCCATTCCAAATGCTGATGAGTCCAGACCCGATTTCGGGTAAACCCCTATCGCTGGCCCAGGCCTGTGCCCGCCTGCGCTTTCGCCATCTGCAGTTTCTGGACATCCTGGGCCAGACCCGCAACCTGCGCCTGACGGCCGAGCAGATGCACATCACCCAGCCCGCAGCCACCAAGATCCTGATGGACATCGAAGAGATCCTGGAAGCGCGCCTGTTCGAACGCCTGTCGCGCGGCATGCGGCCCAACGAACTGGGCCTGTTCACGCTGCGCTATGCCGCCAGCGCGCTGGCCGGGCACCGCAAGTTTGTGGATGAATTCAATGCCCTCAAACAGGGCGGTCATGGCCACCTGTCGATCGGCGCGATCACGGGCTCGGCAGCCCATGTGCTGATCGCCTCGGTGGCCGAGATTCAGCGCCTGCGCCCCCTGCTGGTGCTGAAGGTGCTGGAGCAAAGCAGCGACCAGTTGGTGGTGTGGCTGGCCGAGCGCAAGATCGACCTGATGATCGGTCGCTTCACCGATGAATCGCAGCGCAGCCAGTTCCACTACGAGCGCCTTTCGGATGAGCCGCTGCAAGTGGTGGGTGGCCTGCATCACCCGCTGCGGGGCGCGCGTGAGCTGGACATGGCCGAGCTGTCGCACTGGCCCTGGATTCTCTACCCCGCCTCCACCGCAGTGCGCAAAGTGTCGGACGACATCTTCGGCCGCAACGGCCTCGCCCTGACCTCAGGGGTGGTGGAAACGCCCTCTTTCCTGTTTGCACTGGAGATGATGCAGACCACCGACATGCTGTCGCTGCAGCCCACCGCCTTGGTCAAGCGCTACATCGACAAAGGCCTGCTGGCCCGCATCCCCGTCGACCTGCCCGACCGCATGCCCGACTACGGCATGCTGACCCGCCTGGGCGAGACCCCCACGCCGGCGACGCTGGCCTTCATGGCGGTGTTGCGGCAGATGGCTGTGCCGGCTGGCCATGGCAGACCTGCCTCGGATTCATGAAACGCTCTGGCGCAAATGCTGCAAGCGCTGGCGTGTTCGTGCCAAGCTAGGAGAACGTTCAGCCGCTCGCTCTGCACACCATGCTGTTCTAACCCAATCACACAACAAGGTGTTGTAGCCAATCCCCTGACTGGCCATAGCGCCCTTTTCCTTCACCAAGTCCTGACGCACCCGACGGGGGGCCTGTTTGGCCAAGCTCAACAAATGTGCTTTGGGGTCAGGTAATTCATCAGGGGCAGGGGGGAATTTGCCGCTGGATCCGATCAATTGGCGCATTCCCTCATGGTCAGCAAGCAACCAGGATTCGACTTCTCGCACAGCGATGCGCATCCATAGCTTGGGCGGTATCGGATCTGTTCCCAGCCAATTCTGACGCATGGCCACAGGACAGGCCAATTGATCCAGATCGGTCAACAAAAGAACATACCGTCTCCTGGCAAGCTCTTTCCAGCTGGCAACTTTGGATCGCAGATAACCGAATCCGCTTCGCCCCAATAATTGAACATCCTGGGCAGGAATGCCGACCTCGCCCAACAATCGAAGGCCAACCGCT
The DNA here is from genome assembly GCF_059422285.1 of Curvibacter sp. GW821-FHT01G03. Classification (NCBI taxonomy): domain Bacteria; kingdom Pseudomonadati; phylum Pseudomonadota; class Betaproteobacteria; order Burkholderiales; family Comamonadaceae; genus Curvibacter; species Curvibacter sp. GW821-FHT01G03. Next base: position 44,346 of record NZ_JBWKWP010000017.1, on the reverse strand, counting down.
TCACTGAGGACATCCTCAGTCACCAAGGAAAGGACCGTCACTGCCACAGCCCCAGTTGATCAACATGAGTCGGGCGGGTCTTGGGCAGCACGACTTCTGCCACCGAAAAGCCCGCCTCCATGGCATCCGCCTCGTCGTTGCCCAGCGTTCGGCCTGTCGTCCCTTGAGACCCCGTTTCCAGCAGGACCACACCGCGCCCGTCAATGCCAGGATTGCTCAACAAGGCTTCACTGTGGGTGCTGAGCACGATCTGTCTTCTGTTTTTGCGATCACGCTGCAAACGCTGAAGGATGAGAGGGATTTCCTTGACGATGGCGTCATTCAGAGAAATCTCCGGCTCTTCAAGCAACAACAGAGATGAGCCATCCAGCAAGGACCACAGCAAGCCCAGGAGGCGCAGAGTACCGTCTGAAAAATGCTCTTCATTCTGCCAACCTGCATTCGGCCGATGATGGGCATACAGAGCCTGCAAATGGGGGTGTCCCAACTCGTCCTTGACGAACCTCAATTCTTCAAACTGAGGAACGGCCAGCTTCAAGGCTTTGCCAATCTTGATCAACCGGGCGGTCCGTGTCCTTTCCGGTGTTCTGGCTACGCGCTCAAGAAATCCCTGACCAAAGGGATCATCTTCAATTCGTTGACCACCCAGTTTCTCCGAATATTTCAGTAACTGCGGCACCAGATGGAGGTAAGTGATCGCACCAAAAAAATCCGGCAATTCACGGAAATCACTGTTGGCAGCAATTTGCTCCAGCCGGGTCTGTGTCAACAACATCGGATCGCTCTGGTCATTCCGATCCGGGCGGCTGAACAGAAGTGTATGACCACGCCATACCTCCTCTTTGGAAATCAAGATTCGCTGAGCACCTTTGCCCTCAGGTTTGAAACCAAGGCTGTAACGCCACTCAGAAGGTGCATCCGGGGAAGAGGCCAGCTCAATCTCAATTCGCACCTCCGGATCACGCCGCGCGTGAAGACAACGCAGTTTGCTGATACCACCTCGATCTGCCACGGCAGTTTGCAATCCCCCGCCCTTGGGCTTGCTCACGTCACGAAGGAAGCGCAACGCATCCAATAAATTAGATTTACCAGATGCATTGGGACCCAACAGATACGTAACGTCCCGCAAAGGAATGTCCAATTCCCGGAAATTGCGCCAATTCTTGAGTTTGATTCGGGTGACCAGCATGTCCAGATCCTCGACGGCAATTCACCCGCACTGTGCGGGGTGAAGCCGTCGAACGAGACTGTACACGCCCTGCAAGAAGAATTCAGTTATGAAAACAGTCGCCCCTTCAGCCCGCCCGCTCCAGCATGGCCTGCAGCAGCACGTTGCAGCCGGCGGTGATGTGCTCGGGCTTGGCGTCTTCGATCTCGTTGTGGCTGATGCCATCTTTGCAGGGGATGAAGATCATGCCCGTGGGCGCCAGCTTGGCCATGTAGACGGCATCGTGGCCCGCGCCTGACACGGCGGGCATGTGGCTGTAGCCCAGGCGCTCGGCGGCGCGCTGCACCGCGTTGACACAGTCGGCGTGGAAGGGCTGGGCCGGGTAGTGCGACACCAGTTCGACCTCGATCTTGAGCCCGGTCTCGGCGGCCACCTGGGCCGCGTAGGCGCGGATGTCGGCGTCCATCTGGTCAACCAGGGCGTCGGTGCTGTTGCGCAGGTCCATCGAGAACTTGACCCGGCCCGGGATCACGTTGCGGCTGTTGGGGTGCACGTTGACCATGCCCACGGTGCCACGCCCGTGCGGAGCGTAGCGGTTGCCGATGGCCACCACCTCTTGCATCACGCGGGTAGCGACCTGCAACGCGTCCTTGCGCAGGCCCATGGGGGTGGGGCCGGCGTGGGCTTCCATGCCGGTCACGGTGCAGTCGTACCAGCGGATGCCCAGCACCGCGCTGACCACGCCGATGGTCTTGTCGTGGTCCTCCAGCACCGGGCCCTGCTCGATGTGGGTCTCAAAGTAGGCGCCGATGGGGTGCTGGCCCGGCACTTGGTCCCCGATGTAGCCGATGCGGGCCAACTCGTCCTTGACGCTCTTGCCCTCGGTGTCGGTGGCGGCGTAGGCGTGTTCCAGGGTGAAGGCGCCGGCGAACACGCCCGAGCCCATCATCACGGGCACGAAGCGCGAGCCCTCTTCGTTGGTCCAGAAGGCGACCTCGATCGGGGCCTCGGTCTGGATGCCGTGGTCGTTCAAGGTGCGCACCACCTCCAGGCCGGCCAGCACGCCGTAGTTGCCGTCGAACTTGCCGCCGGTCGGCTGGGTGTCGATGTGGCTGCCGGTCATGACGGGGGGCAGGCTGTTGTTGCGACCGGGGCGGCGCATGAAGACGTTGCCGATCTGGTCGACGGTGATGCTCAGGCCGGCGTCGCGGGCCCAGCCCACGACCAGGTCACGGCCCTGGCGGTCGAGCTCGGTCAGGGCCAGACGGCACACGCCGCCCTTGTCGGTGCCGCCGATGCGGGCCAGGGTCATCAGGCTGTCCCACAGGCGTTCGCCGTTGATGCGCAGGGTTTGGGGGTTGGCAGTGGTCATGGTGAAAGAAGATGGGTTTTGAATCGTGCAGTGCAGGCTCTTAGACCGCATCGAGCGGGAACACCGGCCGCTTCACGTGCCGGAACGGGAACAGACTGAAATCGGAGCTGGTCACGCCCGGGCTGTCGCATTCGACCAGGCCGGCCGACAGGGGCACAAACACGGGGCGGCAGTACATGCGCGACTTCAGCAGCAGAAAACGGGCCAGCAGCGGATCCAGCCCGACGCAGCTGAACACCCCGAGGTCCCAGGGCTCGTGCGGGGTTTCGGTGACGACGATCTGCGTGCTGCCGGTGTCCAGCCACACGGTGCGGCCCATGTGGCAGCGCTGGCCAGTGTAGATCGGGCCGCTGACCGTGTAGCTGCCATCGCTGATGGCGCGCACCCGGCCTTGCACCAGCACGGGGGTCTTGAGCAGGCCCAGGCCGGCCAGCGACACCTTGTTGCCCAGCGGCACGCTGAGCTCTGCCCCCTCGCCGGCCGCGATCAGAGCGGCCACCGCCTCGGGGTCGCACAAAGGCCCCACGGTGATGCCACTCAAGCCTTGGGCCCAGGCGGCCTGCAGCACGTCCAGGGTGTCGCAGCTGCCGCCCGACATGCAGTTGTCGCCATGGTCGAGCAGCAGCACGGGCCGGGTGGCCCCCTGGGCCAGGGCCTGGGCCCGCTGCAGCGAATCGGCCAGGGGCTCGCTGTCATAGATGAAACCCTGGCGCTGGGCCCAGATCTGATCGGCCAGCGCATCGAGTGCCTGCTGGCCCTGGGCCTCGCCCTCGGCATCGAGCCGCACCGTGGCCACCACGCTGACGCAGGGCGCCGCAATGTCGGCCAGCGAGAAGCCCGCAAACACGGTCATGGCCGGCAGGCCCTGGGCCTCCAGGGCCTTGGCGCGCTCCACCGCCTGGGCCATGGCGCCGCCCAGCGTGGTGCTGCGCAGGGTGTGGCTCATCAGCGGCAGGGGGCGCCAGCGCACGCCGTAGCGCGGCCCGCCCTTCAGCATGGAGAGCAACAACCGGGCCACATGGGCACCGGTCTCGTACATGTCGATGTGCGGGTAGGTCTTGAAGCCCACCATCACGTCGGCGTTGTCCACCATGCGCTCGGTGATGTTGCCGTGAAGGTCCAGCGCCACGCCAATGGGCACGCCGGGGGCGGCGGCACGCACCCTGGCCAGCAGATCGCCTTCGCCGTCAGCACTGTTTTCGGCCACCATGGCGCCGTGCAGGTCGAGCAGGATGGCGTCGCAGCCCGGGGCGGCAGCCACGATGCGGTCACACAGCTCGGTATAGGCCTGGGCCTGCACCGGCCCGCTGGGGTTGGCCGTGGCCGAGACCGGGGTGATGCACCCGGCGCCCAAGGCCTGGGCGGCGTCCAGGAACGCAGCCATCGCGGTGCGCATGCCCTGCTGGGCCTGGAGCGCCTCAGCCCCAAAGGTGGGGGCAAACGCCGCCAGGGGCGTGGGCACAGGCGAGAAGGTGTTGGTCTCGTGGTTGAGTCGGGCAATCAGCAGTTTCATCAAAGAGTCCTCATGCAAGACCCACGCCGAGGTAACGGTCCTTGACCTCGGTGTCGGCCAGAAAAGTGATGTTGTCGGCCTCGTAGACGATGCGCCCCTGCTCCAGGATCAGGTGGCGGTCGGCCAGTTGGGTGCAGACCTCGAGGTTTTGCTCCACCAGCAGGATGGACACGCCCTCGGCCTTGATCACCTTGAGCTGGGCCACGATCTCTTCGACGATGACGGGGGCCAGGCCCTCCACCGGCTCATCAAGCATCAGCAGCTTGGGGTCGTTCATCAAGGCCCGGCCGATGGCCAGCATCTGCTGCTCACCGCCCGACAACTGGGCCCCGCCGTTCTTGCGGCGCTCCTTCAGGCGCGGAAAGATGCGATAGATGTCCTGCAACTGCCAGGGTGAGTGGCGGCGCTGCCCCAACAGCAGATTCTCCTCGACCGTCAGCAGCTTGAAGATGCCGCGGTGCTCGGGCACCAGACAGGCCCCCTGCCGGGCGATGGCATGCGGGGCCAGGCCCTGCAGCTCGTGCCCGTAAAGGCGCACCGTGCCCTGGCTGGGCCGCAGCACGCCGACGATGGTCTTCAGCGTGGTGGTCTTGCCGGCCCCATTGCGGCCCAGCAGGGTGACCAGTTCGCCGCTGTTCACATGCAGGCTCACGCCCTGCAGCACATGGCTTTTGCCATAGTGGGCGTGCACCTCGTTGAGCGAAAGAATCATGCCTTGCCTCCGGTGATCATGTTGCCCAGGTAGGCCGCGCGCACGCGGTCGTCGCTGCGGATGTCGTGTGGCAGGCCTTCGGCCAGCACCCTGCCGGCCTGCATCACGGTGACGGTGTCGGAGATGTCCATCACGATGTTCATGTTGTGCTCGATCAGCACCACGGTGTGCTCATCGCGCAGGCTCTGGATCAGGTGCTTCATCTCCTCGAGGTCGTCGATGCCCATGCCCGAGGTGGGCTCGTCCAGAAAGATCGCCTTGGGCCGGGCCGCCAGCGCCATGCCCACCTCAAGGCGACGCTGCTGGCCATGCGACAGGTTGCCTGCCGGCGTGTCGGCCAGTCCTTGCAGCCCCACCCGCGCCAGCACGCGGTCCACCACCTCGGCCAGCGCCCTGGGGCCCACCGGGGCCTGCCAGCCATTGAAGGCGGCACGCGGCGCCACGCCCTGGGCCGCCAGGCGCAGGTTTTCGCGCACCGGCAGACTCAGGAACAGGCTGGTGACCTGGAACGAGCGGGCCATGCCTCGCTGTACGCGACGGTGGTCGGGCTCCCGGGTCACATCGTGGCCGTCGAACACAATGCGCCCGGCGCTGACCGATTTGGTACCCGTCAACAGGTGGAACAGCGTGGTCTTTCCCGCGCCATTGGGCCCGATGACCGAGTGCACGGTATGCGCCCGCACCTTGAGGTTGACGCCCCCCAGGGCAGCAAACTTGCCATAGTGTTTTTCGAGGCCACTGGCCTCCAGCAGAATCGGGGCGCTCATGCCTGCTCTCCTTGGCGGGACAGCCGCCTCCAAATGCTTTCGGCCAGGCCCCACAGCCCGCGCTGCATCCACAGACTGACGGCCATCAGGATCAGGCCCAGAACCAGCAGCCAGCGCGGCCACAGGGCCGACAGCCAGTCGCCCAGCAACAGGTAGAAGGCCGAGCCCAGCACCGAGGCCAGCAAGTTGCCGGTGCCACCGATCACGGTCATCACCAGGATCATCTCGCTGGTGTGGTGTTCGGCATTCGACAGTGGTGCCAAGCCTGTCATCATGGCGTGCAGGGCCCCAGCCAGACCGGTCACGGCGCCCGAGATCACAAAAGCCTGCAGCTTGAGCAGCTTCAGGGGGTAGCCGATGGCGCCCGCGCGCTCTTCGTTGTCTCGCACGGCCAGCAGCGTGCGGCCGAAGATCGACTGCGACACCTTGAGCAGGGCCCAGAACACCAACATGAAGAGCGCCGCCACAAAGCCATAGAACTGCCAGGGCGTGACCAGGCTCCACAGGGGCATGCCCATCAGCGTGACGCTGGGACGCGGGATGTCCATCAGGCCGTTGTCGCCCCCGGTGAGGCCGGTGGCGGTGTAGGCGATGAAATAGAACATCTGCGAGAAGGCCAGCGTGAGCATCACGAAATAGGTGCCCTTCTGCCGGATCGACACCCAGCCCACCACGGCCGCCCCCAGGGCGCCCACGGCCATGGCCAGCACCAGGGCCAGCGGCATGGGCAGGGTCCAGCGGGTCAGCGTGAGGGCCACCGTGTAGCTGCCCAGGCCAAAAAAGATGCCCTGGCCGAACGAAAGCAGGCCGGTGTAGCCCAGCAGCAGATTGCAGCCCATGGCGGCCAGGCCGAAGATCAGCACCTCACTGGCCAGTGAACCCGAATGCATGAGCAGCGGCATGGCCGCCACCACGGCCAGGGCCAGCCAGAACTGCAGCAGGGGCCCGCGAAGGCGCGGCCATGAGGATGGGGTTTGCTTCTTGCTCATCTCACTCACTCCTTGCGGCCCAGCAGGCCATGCGGACGCAGCAACAGCACCGCGGCCATGGCGATGTAGATCATCAGACGCGCCCCTTCGGGCCAGACCGTGCTCATCAGGCTTTGCACGACACCGATCAAAAGCCCCCCCAACAGCGCACCGCTGAAGCTGCCCATACCGCCCACCACCACGACCACAAAGGCCACCGAGAGCGCTTCGATGCCCATGAAAGGCTCGGCCCCCCGGATCGGTGCCGCCAGCACCCCGGCCAGCGCCGCCGTGGCGGCCCCCAGGCCGAACACCAGGCTGAAGATGCGATGCACATTGATGCCGAGCAGCGAGACCATCTCGGTCGACTCACTGCCGGCGCGCACGGCACTGCCCAGCCGCGTGCCCTCCAGCACCCACCACAGCAGCACGGCCAGCGCGGCGGTGAAACCGATCACGAACAGCCGGTACTTGGGGTAGACAAAGCTTCCCCACATGACCACGCCCTGCAGGGCGTCGGGCACCGCCACGCTGTCGCCCAGGGGGCCCCATTGCAGGATCACCAGTTCCTGCACGGCCAGGGCCAGGCCGACGGTGACCAGGATGTGGAACTCATGGGCCTTGGCATACACATGGCGCAGCACCACCTTCTCGGTGAGCCAGCCCAGGGCCCCCACCAGCAGCGGTGCGGCCAGCAGGGTGAGCCAGTAGCTCACGCCCCAGCGCGTCATCTGGTAGCAGGCATAGGCGCCAATCAGGTAGAAGGCGCCGTGGGCAAAGTTGACGAAACGCAGCAGTCCAAACACGATGGACAAGCCCACGGCCAACAGGAAGTACAGCATGCCGATGCCGACCCCGTTGATGATCTGAAGCAGGTAGATGTTCATGCGTTGATCAGGTTGAAAGACAGGTCCGCAGGTCCGCCCGCGGCCCCAGGGGGCACGCGTTGCGGGCGGCGGAGAAGGGGGAGCGCGCGTGCGGCGGGGGGATCAGGCCCGCTTGCAGCCGGTCTTGTCGACCGGCAGGAAGGACTTGCCGGCGCTGAGCACGTCGACGTAGTCGTCCTTGTTCTTCATCTGGGCCTTGGCCTTGCCCTTGAGCAGGTAATAGTTCTTGAGCACCTGGTGGTCGGCCTTGCGCACTTCCTCTTCACCGGTGAGGCCGGCGTACTTGAGGCCCTCCAGCGCGGCCACCACGGCCTTGGGCTCGACCGTGCCGGCCTTCAGGATGCCGTCGATCATCAGCTTGGTGCAGATGTAGGAGCCCGCCAGGCTGTAGTTGGGGTTGATCTTGAGCTTGTCGTTGCTGCGCTTGACCAGATCGCGGTTGAGCTCGGAGTCGACGGTGTGCCAATACTGGGCGCCGAAATAAATGCCTTCGCACAGGTCGGCACCGAGTGACTCGAACTGCTCCAGGCCCGAGGCCCAGGCCACCAGGATGGTCATGTTCTTGTGCATGCCGAAGCTGATCGCCTGGCGCAGTGTGTCGGCACACTGAGCACCGAAGTTGAGCAGCAACAGCACGTCAGGCTTGGCGGCCATCGCGTTGGTGATGTAGCCGCTGAACTCCTTCTCGGCGAGCGAGTGGTAGCTGTTGCCCACGTGCTCGATGCCTTTCTCCTTGAAGATGTTCTTGGCCGCCGACAGCAGGCCGTCTCCAAACACGTACTGCGGCGTGATGGTGTACCAGCGCTTGGCCTTGGGCATCAGGTCGGTCAAGGGACGCACGGTCTGCTCGATGGCGCCATACGTGGGCACTGACCAGCGGAAGGTGGCCGCATTGCAGTCCTGGCCGGTGATCTCGTCGGCACCCGCGGTGGTCACGAAGATGCCGCCGGCCTTCTCGGCCTCTTTGCCCATGGCCAGGGCCTCGCCCGACAGAATGCCGCCGGCAAAGAAGCGTGTGCCCTGCTGCTGGGCCGATTCCTGCACTTTGCGCACGGCGGTGGCCGGCTTGCCCTCGGTGTCCAGCACGGTGTAGGCCAGCGGCCGCTTGAGCACCGAGCCATATTGCTCGATGGCCAGGCGCATGCCCAGGTCGGCAAACTTGCCGTTGGCGGCAAACGCCCCAGACATGGGCACCGGGCAGGCAAACTGGATCGGGCCATTGGCGGCCTGGGCCAGCGCGCTGCGACCGGCCAGCCCCAGGGAGGCAGACAGGGCGCTGAGGGCGGAGACTTGCAGAATTTGGCGACGTTGCATGAGGGGGCTCCTGGATCGGTGCGTGGACTGAATGGGGTGAAGCCGACGGAGCCGGTACCGGCCTGCAGGGCCGGTCCGTCTCTCGCTGCTGCATTCAGTGTTGCCCGGTCGGGGGCTTCGTGCGCTTTCCAAAACTTTCATTTGGATTCAGCGCGACCTGGGGAAAGCCCTAAAAAGCTCCCTGCCCCAAAGGGGTTCAGACCAGCTCGCCCACCCGCACCGACACGGTGAACGCGTACCCGATCTGGTGCAGGGTCTTGATGGGCAAGGCCTCGCCCAGGGCCTCGGTGGCTTTTTTGCGCAGGCGAGTCACCAGCAGGTTCAGGCGCTCGCTGCCGTTCTGGGCCCGAGCACCGAACAGCTTGTCGCTGAGGTCGCGCTTGGACACCGGTTGCCCCTGGGCCTGCACCAGGTGCTGCACGAACAGGAACTCGTGCGTGGTGAGGGCGAGGCTGCGGCCTTCGGGCGAGCACAGCACCCAGTCCTTCAGGGCCAGCGACCAGCTGCGCGGCAGGGCCTGCTCCGGCCGCTCGGGTGGGCTGCTCGCGGCGCTTGCCCGGGGTTGCAAACGGCTGGCCGTGGCGTCGATGTTGGCCGCCAGCTCCAGCAGGTTGACGGGTTTGACCAGGTAACGATCGGCCCCGGCACGCATGCCAGCCAGGCGGTCACCCAGGGCATCGCGCGCACTGAGGATGATCACCCCCACCTCGGGTCGCGCCTTGAGCAGGCCGGCCACCGACAGGCCATCGTCGCCGGGCAGACCGATGTCGAGCAGCACCACGTCAACGGGGTCGCTCATGAACTTTTTGTAAAAGGCCTCGGCACTGCCCACGCCCCAGGCCCGGTAGCCCGAGTCGAGCAGGAATTCTTCGATGCTGTGCAGCTGGTCGGCGTCGTCTTCGACGATGGCAATGCGGGGTTTGGAGTGGCTCATGTTGCGCTGATGGGGACAAGCCCGCCGGGCAGATTGACAAGGCAAAGGCCCTGCCCCGGCGGATGACGGCCCAGATGCCGGTCGCGGTCGGGGCTCAGGCCAGGGCAAGCGATTTTCGAGCCAGCCCCCGGCCTCTTGCCTTGGCTGCTGATGTTGTAACAGGCATCGCAGGGCTTGCTGCGCGGGGTTTTCCCGGGGCTTGGAAGTGACTTCAGACCGGGTGAATGGCCGACCCGGGTCCAAATGGCAGCTCGATCACGAAGCGGCTGCCCTGGGGCTGGCGGGCCTCCAGCCAGACCCGTCCGCCATGCAGTTGCGCGATGCGCCGGACCAGGGCCAGGCCCAGGCCGGCGCCAGGCTTGCCCTCGGCGCCGCGGCCACGGCGGTATTTGTCGAACACCACCTCGGCCTCTTCCGGGGGGATGCCGGGGCCCGCATCGTCGACCGCCAGGCACAGGCGATCGCCCTGCCGCCAGGCATGCAAGGCCACCGGCGCCCCCTCGGGCGAGTACTTGAAGGCGTTGGACACCAGGTTCATCAGCATGATGCGCAGCAACACTTGGTCGCCATGCAACGCAGGCAGGCCCGACCCGACCTGCATCTGCAAGGGGTGGCCGGGCGACAGCTGCAAGCCGTTGTCAAGCACCCAGGCCATCAGACCGGGGACGTCAATGGGGGTGGGCTCCAGCACGAAGCTCTCGCTGTCGATGCGGTCCTGCGTGAGGCAGTTGTCAAAAAAGTAGTTGAGGCGAATGGCCCCGCGCAGGATTCGCTCGGCCTGGGCCAGCTGGGTGGGCGAATCCTTGGCACGCAGGCACATCAGCTGCGCCGTGGTGTGGATGACGGCCAGCGGTGAACGCACCTCATGCGACAGCATGGCGATGAAATGGCGCTGGTCGGTCAGGGTCTGCTCGATGGCCTGCAGGGCCTCCTTCAGCTCACGCGTGCGCAAGGTGACGGTCTGCTCCAGGTCCTGGGCGTGCTCCTGCAGGTGGCGAGCCATGTAGCGCATGGCGTCTGACAGGGCACCCAGCTCGCGGATCGGGCTGGGCGCCGGCGCGCTGGCATGCCATTCGCCGCGGGTCAGACGCCCGGCCCAGTGCCCCAGGCGGGCCAGCGGGCGCACCACGCGGTTGGCCACATGCACCGAGAACAGCAGGGCCGCCAGCATCACGGCCAGGGTCAGGTACAAGGTGTTGTGCAACACGCCGCGCAGCGGGGTGTTGAAGCGGCTCTCGGGCAAGATCACGCCCAAGGTGAGGCTGGGCCCGTTGTGCAGTGGCTGGGTCCACCAACGGGCCAGATGCTGGGTAGAGCCCACATCGATGAAGCGGTTGCCCTCGGGCTGGCCGCTGGCCCGGATGGCACGGCCCACGGCCTTCAACACCGGGTCGGCACTGTCTTCGGCCTTGCGCGCCTGCAGCCCGTCGGCGGGCAGGCCGGGCTCGGGCGTGGACGAAGCCAGCAGGGCCCCATGCTCATCGGCCAGGAAGGCCTGGCCGCCAGACTCACGGGCCACCCGGGCCAGGAACTCGTTGATCTGCGACAGCGCCACATCGGCCGTGACCACGCCCACCAGGGCGCCCTGTCGGTCGCGCACCGGGGCCGATACCCCCATTCCGATGGCGGCATAGGCGCCCTGGGCATCGTTGATCAGGTAGCGGTAAGGAGCGTACCAGGCCAGGCCGTCGCGGGCCAGCGCCGACTGGAACCAGGGCCGGGTGCGGGCGTCGTAGGCGATCTCGCTGCGCGAAACAGGCACCAGGGCCCGGCTGGCCTCGTCCAGGCGCAGTACCTCCATGGCACGGCCATCGGCGATGCGCGCACGCAGCAGTTGCAAGGGGCGGTTGGCCCCGATGGGGGGCCGGCTGCCAGCGTAGTACTGGCCATCGGCCAAGCCCATCGAGATGAAGGTGAGCTGGGGCTGCTGGTCGATCTGCAGCAGAAACTGCCGCATCAAGGCCTCGGGCTGGGCATACAGCAGTTGGCCGGCCCGGGCCTGCTCGACGTTGAAGGTGACCACCCGCATGGGCACGTCGAAAAAACTGACGATCTTCTCGCGCACGCGGCTGGACACCTCGTCGGCCAGTTGCTGCGCGAACTCCTCACGCGCACTCAGGGCTGAGCGGTAGAAAAACCAGCCGCTGGCCACCACGATGGGCAACAGCACCAGCAGCAAGGCCAGGATCAGAAAGGTGCGGAAGGCAATGCGGCTGCGAAGGGACATGGCGCGAAAGTCAGGGCGCGAAGAACAGGGCGCAACAAGGCGTCGGACGCCTCAGCGCTGCAGCGCCTTGCGGGTCATGCGATAACCCGCGGCCTGCAACTGGGCCACGGTCTCGCGCGAGAAATCGTAATCGCGGGAGGACGGGGCGTCATCGCTGTCCTCGCGCACGATGCGCGTGATGGTCATGGGGGCATCGTCACCCATCAGCTGAATGTAGCGCGGCTGATGGCGCAAGCGCGCCGCGGCGTCGGGCGGCAGTTCGGCCATCAGGTCTTCCACCAGGCGCTGGTAGTCGCGGGCCTGCTCACGGGTGCGCACGTCGCTGCGCACCCGTTCTGAGTACAGGATCTCGTCGCGGCGGGCCATCACCTCACTCAGGTTACCGGGCAGGCGGCGGCGCTGGCCCGGGAACAAGTCGATGATGTAGACCTGCTTGCCCGCCGAACCGCAACGCTCGACCACGCGCTCCAGCGGCGAGTTGCTGACAATGCCGCCGTCCCAGTAATGGCGCCCATTGACTGTGGTCCAGGGGAAGGCGGGCGGCAGGCTGCCGCTGGCCAGGATGTGATCAGGCGTGAGCTCGTCGATGTAGCTGTCAAACACCACCAGCTCGCTGGTCTCCAGGTCAACCGCGCTGACCATCAGCCGCACCGGGCTGGCCTTGAGGCGACTGAAATCCACGTAGCGCGCGAGCAATGCCCGCATGGGGCTGGTGTCGTACAGGCTGGTCCAGTTCTGCGGCCACTGCGCCATGCCGAGCATGGGCTGCAGCCAGCGGGGCGTGAAGAACGGCTGCACGCCCCAGGTGGCAATCTGCTGGCAGGCCAGGGTCTGGCGCAGGGCTTCGTCGGGCACCGCCGGGGTCAAGGTCGCCAGCTCGGCCCAGAAGGCCTGCAGCGCCTCGGCCGGCCGATCGGGGTTGCCGGCGATGATGGCGCCATTGAAGGCCCCGATCGACACCCCGGCCACCACGTCGGGGCGCACGCCGGCCTCTTGCAAGGCCTGCACCGCGCCGCACTCGAAGGCCCCATAGGCCCCACCGCCCTGCAGAATCAGAAAGGTCTGATTCGGGATCTGCTGCAGCGTGAACTGCGGATCGGACAACTGCGGCTTGAGGCGGCTCAGGTTGACGCGCCGCTTGATCAGGTTTTCGACCAGCCGGGTCTCCTGCGAAGGCCGCCCCAGCGAGAACAAGGCCTGCGGCACGTCGTGGCGCAGGTAGAAAGCCGCAAACGAGCCCGCTTGCAGCGAGCCCCGGTCGATGCGCTGCAGACCGGGCTCGATCTCGCCCAGCAGGTTGAAGCTGTGCTCGAAGACCTGGCTGAAAAAGTAGCTGACCTCGTCATAGGGCAGACGCTGGCCCAGCATGTTGCGCGCCGCCAGGCGGCCTTGCTTGATGGCGTTGTCCCAGTGCTCCACCCGGTGGCGCCGGCCCAGCACCGGGTCGTCGAAGAAGGCCACATCGCCAGCGGCAAACACCCCGGGCTGGCTGGCCTGCAAAAAGCGGTCGACCACCACCCCCTCGTCAAGCTGCAGGCCGCTGCCCTCCAGAAAGCCAGTCTGGGGTTGCACCCCGGCACCGATCACCACCATGTCGCAAGCCAGCACCTGCCCGCCCTGGGTATGCACGGCCTGGACCCGGTCGCTGCCGCTGAAAAACACCGGGCTGTCACCCAGCAGCACCTGGGCGCCGCGCTCGGTGAAACAACGGTGGAAAAAATCGGACAAGGCCGGCGTGTTGAAGCGCCCAAACAAGTCGCCGCGTTCGATCAACGTGACCTCGATGCCGCGCTGGCGCAGCGAAGCAGCCACCTCCAGCCCGATGAAGCTGCCCCCGATCACCACAGCCCGGCGGGCCTGCAGCGCACTGGCCCGGAGGGCCTGGGCATCGGCCAGCGAGCGCAGGTAGTGAATGCCGGGCAGCTCCGCCCCGGGCAGTTCCAGCCGCAGGGGCCGGGCCCCGGTGGCAATCAGCAGTTGGCCGTAGGTCCATTGGGAGCCGGCCTCGGTGTGCAGCGTGCGCTTTGCCGTGTCGAGTCGACTGACGCGGCAACCCAGCACCAGCTCAATGCCCAGCGCTTGCCAGGCCCCGTCGGCCAACACGGTGCTGACGCGCGGGGGTTGGTTCAGTGTCAGGAAGCTCTTGGACAGCGGCGGCCGCTGGTAGGGCGGCTGGTCCTCGTCGCCCAGCACCACGATGCGGCCGGTGGCCCCCTCGGCCCGCAGGGTTTCGGCCGCGGTGGCACCGGCCAGGCCGGCGCCCACGATCAGGTAGTCGGCGTGCGGGTTGCTTGAGGGCGGTTTGGGAGCTCGGGTGGCTTGGGGCACAGAGGGCTTGGCAGCGCCACGTGGGGCTGGGCTCATGAACGACTCCAGAGGGCCGGGCCAGCGGTCCGGCAGAGGTTGGAAACCGGGCGAATCCGCATCACTTTGAGGCCATCCAGGCCTCGTAGCCGCCTTCGAGCGGTCGCACCGACAGGTAACCCAGGTCCAGCAGGCGGCGTGCCGCCAGGATGGCGCCGGCATCTTGCGGGCAGGCGCACAAGGTCACGATGGGGTGGTTGCGGGGCCAGTCGCCCACAGCCTGTTCCAGCTGGCTGTGTTCGGCCACGCGGGCCCCTTCGATGGGGCCGGTCTGGGCCACCATCACGGCGCCGCGCAAGTCCAGCAACAAGGGGCGGGGCTCACGCGCCAGCGCGGCGCGCAACTCCTCGATGCCGATGCGGGGCACGGCGCTGAGGCGGCGAAAACGGTATTTCTGCCAGAACTTCCAGGCCAACCAGGCGGCGGCCAGCACCACCACCACGGTCAAGGCCTCGGCGGTGTTGCGCTCGAGCGCCGCAATCACCTGGCGCACGGTGTCGCGCAGCAGCCAGCCTGCCCCCAGCGCCAGGCCGGCCCACAGGCCGCCGCCGGCACCGGCCGCGATCAGAAAACTGGGCTGGTGCATGCGCAGGGCCCCCGCAATCGGTGGCGCCACGGTCGAAAAACCGGGCACGAACTTGGCCACCACCAGCGAGGCCGGCCCCCAGCGTAGAAAACGGGCCTCGGTCTGGCTGACGCAGGACGAGGGATTGATGGACAGCTTGCACAAACCCGACAACACCCGGTAGCCAAAGCGCTTGCCCGCGTGGTACCAGCCCCAATCGGCCAGCACGGAGGCCAGCATGGCGCCGGCCGCCAGTTTGCCCAGCGCCCCCGGCGTGGCGGCCAGGCTGCCCGCCAGCAGCAGGGTGGGCACCGCCGGCACCGGCAAGCCCAGTTGCTGCAGCAGCACGTTGAGAAACACCACGCCGAGCGCGTCGTGCTCCAGGGTTTGGCTGAGCTGCTGAAGGTCCATGGCGGAAAGGGGTGGGGAGTGGAGAGGCCGCTGGGCCTCAAACCGGCCCACCCATCAGTTTAGCCCCAGGCTTCGAAGCACCCGGCCGCGGATGGGCCATGTCCCTCAGGCCTGCGAAGCTCGATGCGCACAGTTTGCTGATCCAGGTGGGGTACCTCATGCGTCACGCTGAGCAGGTCCAGGCTTCTCGCAGCATGTCCAGAGGCTCTCAGGGGTACTCATCTTTCAAGCTTGCAGCGTCCTCGACCAGTTGCGTCAGCCGCCGGGCCTGTTCAGTGATGTAGCCAGCCAGGCGCTGCACAAACGCCCGTTCGGACTCGTCTTCATAGTCGGTACCCTGGGCCTGAGCCGCCGCCTCGGTGACGGCCAGCTTGGCCAGTCGCTGGCCTTCGCGGCGCATCAGCTTGCGGTTGATGCCACAGCGCGCCGCGAAATCCGCCAGGGCGAAGGGCGACACCTCGGCATGGCTGAACACATCGCCAAAGGCCATGGCCAACTCGGTGTCCAATCCGTCGTACTGCAGAACGCTCACCAGGTCGTACCAGGGTGCAGGTTCCAGCAGGCCGCCGGGGTGGACGAAAAATGAGAAGTTCTTGCCGTGCGCATCGCTGTTGCCAATCAGAAACTGAAAGAGGGCCCAGCGCAGCAGGGCCAGGCGCGCCACAGCCGTGTTGGCTGTCAGCCCAGCGCAGCCGAACAGACGTTCAAAGCTCATGCCGTCGCGGATGTGTTGGACTGCAGGCGCGTTGCCCAAATACCGCTCATATTTGTAGGCCACCGGCAGGTCGCAAGCCTGGCAGGCATCGATGATGTGCCGACGGTGAACCCTGGGTGGGCCGTGATCGACTTCTACAGCACGGTCGAAGCGCCGAACGACCAGCACGGGTCGGGGCGTGCGCAGCAGCCCCACCTCGGCAGCCGGCAGGCCCATGCGGCGGGCGAGCGACATGCAAAAGTGCTCATTGACCGCCAGGTGCGGTGTTTTCGGATTGCCGGTGTCGGGCTTAAGGATGTGCGTCGACGCCAGGCGCGGCCCATCCACCAGGAACAGCCGCCCGCCATCATTCAGGGGTCGATCGAGATAGACCAAGAGCTTGTCCTGCAGGCCAGCCACCGACATGCGTACCCGGCCATCCCACACCGTCAGCGGCAGGTGGTCTCGCTCGCCGATGCGTTGTTCGAGTTCCTGGCGGGAGACTTCCCGCAGCACGGGTTCGCCCACCGGCAGCGCTGCCTCTGCATCGCCTGTGAAGCGCAAAGCGCCCGCGGTCTCGGCACCCAGTGCCCAGATCAGGCCAAAGAGGTTGGTCCTGGCCAGGCCGTTGTAGGCCACGGCCACATCCAATGCCCGACCTTCAGGCAACAGATGCTCGATGAAGCGTTTGATGGACGCAGAGGGCAGGTCAGCCGGCTGACGCGTCAGGGGCAGGGCCGGTGACAGGGGATAGGACTGGGCGTCAGAGACCCAGTGCCCGGCATAGCTCAAGCGCCAGCGGTCGTCCTGCCCCTCGTGTTCGAGGGTGGCGATTCGGTTCTGTTCGGCCCAGACGTTAAGTGCGTGGGTCATGACAGCCGCCTCATGCCTTGCCAGTGCTGAGCGGCTCCGATGCGCGAGCGCCGGCGGCCTCGCGGGCCCAGGGGTGCTCCTTGGGCAGCACCACCAGCGCCAGGCCGAGGCCATCGAGCACGGTCAGTGCCTTGTCCAGGCGCACCGACCCTTGGCCATTCTCGAGGCGAGACACGAGGTCCACTGAGACGCCAAGCAGCTCTGCGGCATCATCGATGCGAAGTGACTGCGACTTGCGTCGCTCACGCACGACCGGTCCCAACTCAGGGGCGGACATCAGTCGGGTGGGACTGCGGCTGGACGCATCACTCATTTCGGAATCTCCGGCAAAAGCCCCTTCAAGTGGACTCTGCAGTGAATATTTCTGCTATTCCGAAATATTAGGTGTATTTCTCGATTTCCACCAGTAGTTTCGGAAATTCAGAAATCACGAATTCCGATCGTCAACAAGAACAACTATTTCTGTTTCTCCGAAATCACCGCAGGGGTGTGGGTGGCAGCGCCGCCCCTCACGCGCCCATCGGCAATGCTTTCTCCAGCATGGTGTAGTGCAGCGGCAGCCCTGTCGGCGGCGTGAAGCTGACCGGGAAGCGCCCGCTGACGGTATAGCCCATGGCTTGCCAGAAACCGGCCACGTCCGTATCGGGTGGGTAGACCTTCAGCCGAATTCGGCGGGTCAGCGTCGACGCGATGGCCTCGAGTTGTTGCACGGCCTGCCGCGCCAGACCCGCACCTCGGAAACGTTCATCGATCACCAGAAAGTGGATGTACGCCCCGTCCCAATGGGCATAACCCAGGCCCAGTGTGATGAAGCCCACCGTTTTGCTGACGCCGTTGTGGAGATCGATGGCATAGACACGGTGCTCTGAAGCGTCGACATCGCGGTGCAGCAACTCAAAGAGTTGCGCGCCTTCAATGCCCACCAGGCGGTGACCAAATGACTCTTCAACATAACGCCGGGCATGGTTCAGCACCCCTTGCAAAAGCGCCTGGCCTGCCGCGTTCTCTTCAACCTGGGTCAACCCAATGTGTTGCACTACCACCTCGTCTCCTGCTCGCGATTCTTTCTGTTGCAAGGCATGCTAGGCTGGACCGGCGGGTGGTTCGCAAAGGCAGCAAATACATTTGTTACAAAGCATTTCTGCGATGAGAATCGATGACCTAGCCCCGATTTGGGGCAGCGCCACACCATCACATCTGAGCATTTCGACGGATTAATGACATGACTCTGCGCATCGTGAAACTCGGCAGCCCCCGGACCGCGGACGAAGGCACCCGCATCGGCACGGTGCGGCGCCCCCCGCGGGGCGTGCCCAAGACCGAGTTCGCCAGCCAGAACTGGTACGACGTCTGGTACCCCAACCTGTCCCCGACCCCGGACACCATGAAGCTGGGCCAGGAGGCCGACACCCCGGCCCGGTGGCAGGCTTTTGAGCGCCAGTTCCGCAAGGAGATGGCCCAGCCCGAGGCCAGCCGCAGCCTGGACGTGCTGGCCGCCCTGTCCCACCACAGCAATTTCTCGCTAGGCTGCTATTGCGAGGATGAGGCCCGCTGCCACCGCTCGGTGCTGCGCGCCTTGCTGCTCGAAAAGGGCGCAGAGCTTGCGCCCTGAACTTCAGTGCAGGCTTGGCTGTGTCAATCCATGTGATGATCCAGGGCTGCAACCCCAATGGAGAGCCTGATGGCCAACTCACCCGATAACCTCAGCATGGCGCTGTTCTGTGATTTCGAAAACGTGGCGCTGGGCGTGCGTGACGCCAACTACGAAAAGTTCGACATCAAGCCCGTGCTCGAACGGCTGCTGCTCAAGGGCAGCATCGTGGTCAAGAAGGCCTATTGCGACTGGGACCGTTACAAGGGCTTCAAGGCCACCATGCACGAGGCGAATTTCGAACTGATCGAGATCCCGCATGTGCGCCAGTCCGGCAAGAACTCGGCCGACATCCGCATGGTGGTCGATGCCCTGGACCTGTGCTACACCAAGTCGCACGTGAACACCTTCGTGATCATCAGCGGCGACTCTGATTTTTCACCCCTGGTGTCCAAGCTGCGCGAGAACAACAAGCAGGTGATCGGCGTGGGCGTGAAGCAGTCGACTTCCGATCTGCTGATTGCCAACTGCGATGAATTCATCTTCTACGACGACCTGGTTCGTGAAAAACAGCGCGCCCTGGCCCGCCGCCAGCAGCCCGCCGATGCGCCGCAGCAAGCCCGCCGCACCCCGGAAGAGGAGCGCAAGCGCAAGGAAGCCAGCGACGCCCGGCGCAGCGAAGCGCTGGAGCTGGCCGTGGAGACCTTCGACGCCCTCATGGCCGAGCGCGGCGACAGCGGCAAGATCTGGGCCTCGGTGCTCAAGGAGGCCATCAAGCGCCGCCGCCCCGATTTCAATGAAAACTACTTTGGCTTTCGCACCTTCGGCAACCTGCTCGAAGAGGCCCACAACCGGGGACTGATGGAGTTTGGCCGCGACGACAAGTCGGGCGCCTATGTGTTCCGCAGCAGTGGCGGCAGCAGCGCAGGCACAGCACCCTCGCAAACCTCCGGTTCTCAAGCCTTCAATTCGCAGGCCCCTGCCGCCCAGGCGCCCCGCGCCGAGCAGCCCTATGAACGCCCGGTGTCGCGTTACTTCCCGCCGGAAGCATTCGCACCGGCCGCCGCACCCACACCGGTCCCCGCCCCCGTGGCAGTCGCAGACCCGGTGGCGGATGCCCCAGAGGTCGAAGCCGAGAACGACGAGCAACCCCCAGCCAGTTATGGCCGCTCACGGGGCGGCCGCCGGGGTGGCCAACGTGACGGACGTGACGGACGTGACGGACGTGACGGCCGTGAAGGCCGTGACAACCGCGACGGTCGGGACAGCCGGGACGGGCGAGAAAACCGCTCCGAAGCCGGTGCACCGCGTGGCGAGGGCCAGCCAGCCCAACAGCCCCCTCGCAGCCAGGGCCAGAACCCGCCAGTGCTGCCAGAGCATGACAGCGCCATTGCGGCGGCCGCCGCCGAGGCCGAAGCCCGGGCGCGCGCCCGCAAGGCCCGCGAACTGCGCGAGCGCCAGGAACAGGCGGCGGCCACAAGCCGCCGTGCCGCAACTCCGGCGCCCGAAGAAAACGATGCGCCAGCAGGGTTGCCCCCGGCCCCGGTGAACGAGCAGACCAGTGCCGCCCCCACCAATGAGGGCGCAACACCCGACGCCACCGCAGAAGACACCTCGACCCAGGCCTCGCCACGCCGCCGCAGCCGCGGTGGCCGCTCGGGCGCCAAGGCCCGCGCCCAGGCCAACGAAGCGCAGGCTGAGTTGCCCAATGACACGGTCGGCGCGCCGGTCGAAGCCGCCGAACCAGCAGCCACCGTCGTTGTGGCGTCGCCCGAGGCCACCCCGATCGATGCCGCGTCCGTGGACACGGCAGCGCCGGCGGCCAAAAAGGCCCGTCGCCCACGCGCTGCGGCCAAAAAGGCAGGCTGAGGCCTTCTTCAGCCTCTGGGCGACACCGGCTCGGCAAAGGCCGCGTCGGCCACCACCTCGCCCAGGCATTGGACAAAGCTCGCAGCCGCGGGTGACAGCTCTTTGCCAAGCTGGCTGTAGACACAGACCTCGCGGTAGAAGGCGGGCTCTTGCAGCGCCAGCATCTGCAGGCCATAGGCCTTCACCAGCGGCGCGGCATAGGTGGGACACAGGGTGACCCCCATGCCGGCTGAGACCAGGCCAAACGCGGTCGTGAAGTACGAGGTCTCCTGCCAGGGGTTCATCAGCAGGGCCTCGCTGTAGGCGCCCAGGCTGGCTTTCATGCGCGCAATGAAGTCGCGTGTGGGGGCGATGAAATGGCAGGCATCCAGGTCCTGCCAGCGCAGCGGGCTCTTTGCGCACAGGGGATCGTCGGTGCGGCAGATCAGCCAATGCCGGTCCCTCAGAAACGGGTAGCGCCGCAAGCCGGCGTCGTCCAGCACGCCATCCGGACCGATGGCCAGTTCAACTTCACCGGCCTGCAGCCGCTCCATCAAGTGCTCAGGCAAGGTGTCCTGCAGGCGGATGTCCACGCCCGGATACTGCCGCCGGTATACCGCCAACACCCGGGGCACCAGCGTGCAGGCCATCAGTTGGGGCGCTGCCACGCGCAACACGCCTCGGCGTTTGTCGCGCAAGTCGATCATGCTGCCCACCGCCACGCTGAGCTCATTGAGCATGCGGCGCACATGCGGGTAGAAATCTCGCCCCGCCTCCGACAGCTCCACCCGCCGGGTATGGCGGTCAAACAACGACAGGCCGAGTTCGCGCTCCATGTCGCGCACCAGCACGCTCAGGGCCGACTGGGTCAGGAACAGGCGCTGAGCCGCTTTGGTGAAGCTGCCTTCGGCCGCCACCGCCTCGAACGCCCGCAACTGCCTGAGGCTCAGATTTCCATTCATATGAATCCTTCATCAATCGATGAAATTTTTTCGTTTGAATGATAAGACAGCTCTCGATGTAATGCGGTCCTCACCTCAAGGCCGCCCCATGACCGTCCCTGTCACCAACCCCATCACTGCATCGGAACCTGCCGGTTTCGTCCCCATCCGATCGCTGCATCACTTCGCCTGGCGCTGCCGGGATTGCGAAGAGACGCGCCATTTCTACGAAGACCTGCTGGGCCTGCCCCTGGTACACGTGATCAAGAGCGACGTGGTGCCCAGCACCGGCGAGTACTGCCCTTACGTGCACATCTTTTTCCAGATGCGTGACGGCTCGTACATCGCCTTCTTCGACCTGGGCGACGACACAGCCGCCCAGCCCTCGCCCAACACGCCGGCCTGGGTCAATCACCTGGCCCTGCGCGTCGACTCGGTGGCCGAGTTGGAGCAAGCCAAGGCCCAGCTGCAGGCCGCCGGCGTCGAGGTGCTGGGCGTGACGGACCACCACATCATCCGCTCGATCTATTTCTTCGACCCCAACGGCATCCGCCTTGAACTCACCACCCCCACGGTGGACATGGCCGAAATGAACCAGTTGGCCAGGCAGGCCCATCAAGAGGTCCGTGACTGGACGGCCTTCAAGGCCCTCCGCAAGGCCAGCCACTGACAGGACCGCCCCCCTAGAACAAACCGGAGACAGACCATGACAAGCTACCGTTTCGCGTCGCCCTACGAGCTGCCCAGCTTCGCCTACACCCCCCCACCGGAGCGCCAGGGCCAGGCCCCGGGCCGCTACCCCATCGTGATCGTGGGGGCCGGCCCGGCCGGGCTGACCCTGGCCTGCGACCTGGCCCAGCGCGGTGTGCGCAGCGTGCTGATCGACGAAGACAACACCGTGGGCGTGCGGGGCGCCTCGTCGCGCGGCATCTGCTACGCGCAGAAGTCGCTTGAGATCCTGGATCGGCTGGGCGTCGCCGAGCAAGCTCTCGCCAAAGGGGTGGCCTGGTCGCTGGGTCGCACTTTCTCGGGCACCCAAGAGGTCTACAGCTTCAACCTGCAAGACCACAGCGTCTCCAGCCAGCCCCCCTTCATCAACCTGCAGCAGTTCTATCTGGAGTGGTTCCTGGTGGATCGCATCCAGACCCTGGGGCTGACCGATCTGCGCTGGAGCAGCCGGGTGACCCGGATCGAGGCCGGGGACGACCATGTGCAACTGCAGATCGAGACCCCCGACGGCGCGTATGCCCTGGAGGCGGATTACCTGATCGACGCCACAGGCGCCAACAGCCCCATCCGCACCCAACTGGGCCTGGAAACACACGCCTCACGCAGCACCGATCGCTGGTGCATCACCGATGTGCGCTTCACCCACCCCTTGCCCACCGAGCGCTGGACCTGGGTGGACGCCCCGTTCAATGACGGGCGAGCGGTGTGGCAGCACCTGATGGCCGATGGCGTCTGGCGAATCGACTATCAAATGCCCGAGGATGCCGACCCCGAGGCCATCAGTCAGCCCGAGGTGGCAGGCTCCAGGCTGCGGTCGCAATTGGGGCCGGATGTCGACTTTGAATTTGTCTGGATCGGCCCCTATGGCTACCGAGACCACCTGCTGGACAACTTCCGGGCCGGCCGGGTGTTCTTCATCGGCGATGCGGCCCACGTGGTCAGCCCTTTCGGTGCACGGGGTGGCAACACCGGCATGCAGGATGCGGCCAACCTCGGCTGGAAGCTGGCCCTGGTGAACCAGGGCCAAGCCCCCGACGCCCTGCTGGACAGCTTCAGCGCCGAGCGCCGCGCCGCCTGTGTCGAGAACCTGCAGGTGACCGGCCGCTCGGCCCGTTTTCTGGCCCCTCGCAGCCCGGCAGAACACACCTTGCGCCGCGCGGTCCTGGCGCTGGCGCGCCAGCACCCCTTCGCCCGGGCCCTGGTCAACACGGGGCGCATGTCTGTAGCCAATGACTACCCGCCCTCAGCTTGCTTGCCCCAGGGGGCGCGCAGCGTGCAGAACCTGGCACTGCCAGACCGACAGGGCCACCCCACGACGCTGATGCACCTGCTGCGCCAGGGCAGCGATTGCCTGGGCCTGTGGTTTGCCCCCACAGCGGCCGCACGGGCCGAGACCGAGCGGCGCCTGCGACAGACCACGCTGCCGGCCCGGCTGGTGCTCATCGGGGGGCCCGAGGCCGACCTGCAAGACCCCGGCGGCGTGCTGGCCCGGCACCTGGGGCTCGACCCCGATCACAGCGCCGGCACCTTGTGCCTGCTGCGCCCCGACGCCTACCTGGCGGCCACCTTGCCGGCCTGTGACGCCGATGCCTTGATCCAGGCCCTGTGCCGCGTCACTGGCCAAACCACCCCGACCCTTGAACCCCTGACCGCCTGAGCCTGGACCCCCATGAACACCAAACCCAACATCCCCGACCCGGACGCCTTCTACGCAGCCCTGGTGCAAGCCCATGAGGGCCTGAGTGAAGCCGCCAGCGCCGACCTCAATGCCCGCCTGCTGCTGCTGCTGGCCAATCAATGCGGGCAGCAAGACGTGCTGCTCGCCTGCCTGAACGCCGCCCGCGAGGCCGCCCCCGCCACCCCGACCTGAAAGCCCATCCATGAGCACCCATGCCCCTTCCTTTGCCTCGGCCTCCGACCTGCAGGAGCAAAAGCCCCAGGTCCAGGCGCTGGCCCCAGGCGTCTACGGCTACATCAGCGCCTTCGACCCCAACTGCGGCTTTGTGGTCGGCGACGAGCATGTCGTGGCCATCGACACCCGCCCCACCCCCCGGCTGGCACGCGACTTTCTGGCGGCCATCCGCAGCGTCACCGACAAGCCTGTGAAGTTCATTGTGCTGACCCACTACCATGCCGTGCGTGTGATGGGTGCCAGCGCCTTCCCAGAGGTGCAGGCCATCATCGCCAGCCAGGGCACGGCCGACTGGGTGCGCACCCGGGGCCAGGCCGACTTCGACTCGGAAGTGGGGCGCTTCCCACGCCTGTTTGCAGGTGTCGAGGAGGTCCCCGGCCTGACCCGGCCCAGCCTGAGCTTCGAGCGCGAAATGCGTCTGAACCTGGGCTCGCGTGAGATCCACCTGCACTGCCTGGGCCGCGGCCACTCGGGGGGCGACACCGTCGCCTGGCTGCCCGACTGCGGCGTGCTGTTTGCGGGCGACGTGGTCGAGAACCGCTGCGGCGTGTATGCCGGGGATGCCTACTTGCAAGACTGGCTGGGCACGCTGGACGCCGTGCGGGCACTCCAACCACGCACCCTGGTACCGGGGCGTGGCGCCGTGCAACACGGCCAGGCCGCCTGTGCCGAAGCCATCGACCTGACCCAGGCCTTCTTGCGCACCCTGCGGGACAGTGTGCGACAGAGCCTGGCCGCCGGCCTCGGCTTGCGGGCCTGCTTCGAGAACGCGCAACAAGCCATGACGCCACGCTTCGGCGACTGGCCCGTATTCCAGCACGTGCTGCCCTTCGACGTGGCCCGCGCAGTTGAAGAACTGCAAGGCACCGAGCATCCCACGATCTGGACCGCCGAACGCGACCAGCAACTCTGGGCCACGCTGCGCGGCTGAGGCCTGCCACGCGCCTACCAACGGCCCCCCAACCACAACAAACCCACACCGGAGACAGACATGAACAAGCCCCCTTCCCTGACCCGCCGAGCCTGCGCTGGCCTGGCCCTGACCTTGCTGGCTGGCGTCGCCGGGCAGGCCCAGGCCCAGACACCGCCCTACCCCAACCAGCCCGTGCGTTGGCTGGTGCCCTACGCCGCCGGCGGCGGCACCGACGCCATGGCCCGAGCCCTGGCCGACGCCATGCAGCCCCTGCTGGGACAGCCCCTGATCATCGACAACCGCCCGGGCGCGTCGACCAACATCGCGGTATCGGTGTTGCTGCAGGCCAAGCCCGACGGCTACACCGTGATGCAGGCCGAAAACGCTGCGCTGCTGTTCAACGAGCACATGTTCGCCCGCCTGCCCTACAAGCCCGCCACCGACTTCACGTACATCGGAGCCATCGGCCGCATTCCGGTGGCCCTGGTGGTGCACCCCGACTTTCCGGCCAAGACGCTGGCTGAATTCATCGCTTACGCCAAGGCTCACCGCGACGGGGTCAACTACGCCTCACCCGGCAACGGCTCACCTCACCATGTGGCGATGGAGCTGTTCAAGCAGAAGGCCGACATCAGCCTCACCCACGTGGCCTACAAGGGTGCCGCACCGGCCATGCAGGATGTGATGGGCGGACAGGTGCCGGTAATGATGCTGGACCTGGCCTCGGGGCTGCAGATGATGCGCGCCGGCAAGGTGCGTGTGCTGGCCCTGGCCTCACCGCAGCGCGCCAGCGCCCTGCCCGACACCCCCACCTTTGCCGAGTTGGGCTACAAGGAGGTCAACGCCGCGGCTTTCCACGGCCTGGTCGGCCCTGCCGGCATGCCTGCCGAGGTGGTGAGCCGCCTGAACGCCGAACTGCGCCGTGCCACCCAGAACCCCAAGGTGGTGAAGCTGTTTGCCGATTTCGGCTTCGAGCCCCTGCCGGGCAGCCCGGCCGATTTTCAGGCCCTGGCCCGCAGCGAGAGCGCTCGCTGGGGCAAGGTGATCAAGGCCTCCAACATCCAGCTCGACTGAGGACACACACCATGCCCCAACACGATCTGCGACTGGCCACGCGCCACAACGGCCGCCGCGATGGCGAACTGATGCTGGTCAGCCCCTCACGCCAACGTTGGGCCCCGGCCGGCCCCGCCGCCCCCACCCTGCAAGCCCTGCTGGACGACTGGGCAGCGCTGGCCCCGGCCCTGGCCCGGCGCTCCCACAGCCTGGATGCCTCAGGTTGGCAGGGCTGCACGGCCTTGGAGCCGCAGCAATGCCTGGCCCCATTGCCCCGGGCCTACCAATGGGCCGACGCCTCGGTATACCGCAACCACGCCCGCCTGATCTACCAATGGCGGCAGGAGCCCATCCCGCCGCGCTACGAAGACGAGCCCCTGGTCTACCAGGGCGGCTCGGACGTGATGTTGTCGGGCGCCGAAGCCATCGTGGCGTGCGATGAGGCCCATGGCATCGACCTGGAGGCCGAGATCGCCGTCATCACCACCGACGTGCCGATGGGGGTCAGCCCCGAACAGGCCCTGCAACACATCGCCCTGGTGGTGCTGCTCAACGACGTGTCGCTGCGCGGCCTGATCCCGGCCGAGCTGGCCCGCGGCTTTGGCTTCTACCAGAGCAAGCCGGCCACCAGCTTCGCACCGGTCGCTGTCACGCCGGCGGCCTTGGGCACGGCCTGGCAGGGTGGCATGCTGCACCTACCGGTGCACATCGAGCTCAATGGCCAATGGTTCGGGCAACCCGATGCAGGCGAAGAGACGGTGTTCCATTTCGGCCAGATCATGGCCCACCTGGCCCGCACCCGGGCCCTGGGCGCGGGCAGCATCATCGGCGCCGGCACCATCAGCAATGCAGCCCCCGAGACCGGCAATGCGTGCATCACCGAGGCACGGGTGCGCCAGATGCTGGCGGGCACCCCCGAGGTCGGGCTGCACCCCTACCTGCGCCACGGCGACCGCGTGCGCATCGAGGTGCAGGATACGCACGGTATTTCAGTGTTCGGAGCCATCGACCAGACGGTCCAGGTGCGACCGCCGGCTTGAGGCGGGCACCGGCCGCCCGGGGCCACGCCTCACACCAAGCCTTGCAACAGACCGCCCCGCTTGAGGCGGTAGGCCAGGCGCGGCTCAGGCCCAGCACCCATGCACCGTCGAACCAGGCAAGCCATTCGCTGCAACGAAGGCGACCAATCCATGTCGTCTCCTGCGGTGATGCGGTATGACAGCCGACCAAAGGAATCCTTGTGCCTGTCATGTCGGCACACGACCGTGTGTGATCCGCGACCTTGGAGCGAGGCAGACTCCGCGATGAATTGATGGCGATCGGTACTTCACCCATGGATACGAGCGTGGCTCATCGACGCCTCTGGGCCAGCCCCTGTGAGCCCGCAACGGCACCTGCCTCCTGGAATTCGGGCGCACCGATGAACTGGTACGCGACCAGGCCCGGAGTTCATGTTCGTGCTGGGCACCCCACTTGACGCAGGCGGTGTGCAGGCGGTGGTGAACCCGGTGGCGATCCGCTGAGGGCCTGGGCCGGGCGCGCACTCAGTCCAACCGGATACCCCGCTCCTGGATGAGCGCGCCCCAACGCAGCAGCTCCTTGTTCAGGTGCTCAGCCAGCGCCTGAGGTGTCGAACCGATCGGTTCAGCCCCCACGCTTTCGAGCTTGCGGACGATCTCGGGCTGACGCATGGCGGTGATCAGTGCCTTGTTCAGCCTGGCCACCACGTCTGGGGGCGTCCCTGCAGGCGCGAACACGGCAAACCAGGGTGACACCTCGTAGCCCGGCACGCCGGCTTCCGCGATGGTGGGCACTTCGGGCAATGCCGATGAACGCCGCGCCGAGGTCACGCCCAGCGCCTTCAACTTGCCCGACTGGATGTGGGGCCGCGCGGAGGTGATGCTGTCAAACATGAGATCGACCTGCCCACCGAGCATGTCGGTCACGGCCGGGCCACTCCCCTTGTAGGGGATGTGGAGCAGTTTCAGCTGAGCCATGGACGCAAACACTTCGCCGGCCAGATGGATGGACGTGCCGTTGCCGGCGGACGCATACGTCAGTTGGCCGGGCGCTTGCCTGGCGTGGGCCAGCACGTCCTTGACCGACTTGTCGCTGCTGCGGGCGGGATTGACCACCAGCACGTTCGGCACCACAGCGAGCAGGCTGACCGGCGTGAAGTCTTTCACCGGGTCGTAGCTGAGCTTGGGGTACAAGGCCTTGTTGGTCGCCATGCCGATCGAGGTGATCATGATCGTGTGGCCGTCAGCAGGCTGCTTGGCCACATAGTCAGCGCCGATGTTGCCCCCGGCGCCAGGTCGGTTCTCGATCACAAAGGCCTGCCCGAGGTCCTGGGCAAGGCGATCGCCGAGGGTACGAGCGATGACGTCCATCGCCCCACCCGGCGGGAACGGCACCACCCACTTCACGGGCTTGTTGGGCCATCGGGCTTCGGTCTGGGCTTGCGTGCCCCAGGGCAGCATGAGGCCTGCGGTCAGCATGGCCAGCGTTCTTCGGTTCATGGCCATGTCAGGCAATCGAAGACGGATGCTTGGCCAGCGGTGTGACCGTGATCTTCATGAAAGGAAACAGCGGCAGCTGGCTCAAGATGTCATGCAACTCGTCGTTGCTGGCGACGTCGAACACGCTGTAGTTGGCGTACTCGCCCACCACACGCCAGAGGTGAGGCCATTGGCCGGAGCGCTGAAGCTGCTGTGAGTAGGCCTTTTCGTCGGCCTTGATGCGGGCGGCCTCTTCAGGCGCAAGCGTCGAAGGAATGTCGACGACCATGTGAACCAGATACAGCATCGGTTTTCCTCAAAGATCAGGAAGCTTGTTCCAGGGTTGCAAGAAACTGAAGAACCGCTTGATTGAATGCCTGCGGTGCTTCGAGGTTGGAAAGGTGGGAGGCGGGCACCACCGCCAGCCCAGCGCCGGCAATGGCCGCTTGCATGGCCTGTGCATCGGCCACGGTCGTGACCGGGTCGGATGAGCCCGCCAGCAACAGGGTGGGTGTGGTGATTCGATGCAGGTCGGCGCGCAGATCGGACGTGGCCAGGGCCTCGCAACACGCTGCATAGCCTTGCGGCGCGATGCCGGCCATCCAGGATTGGGCACGTTGCACGACGGCCGGATGCGCCCGAACAAACTCAGCGCTGAACCAGCGGCCCGGCGCAGACTCGGCCAGGGCCAACAGGGCGGGTTTGCCGCCTTCACGCACCGCCTTGGCGCGCTCATGCCAGCCCTGCGCCGAACCGATCCGGGCCGCACTGTTGCAGACCGCAATGCCGTTGAACCGCTGGCCCGCATGGGCGCCCAGCCAAAGCCCGGTATGCCCCCCCATGGAGATGCCACAGAACGCGGCCTGCTCGATGTTCAGGGCGTCAAGCACGGCCAACACGTCCAGCCCCAGGTCCTCGAAGCTGCAAGGTCCGGGCGTGATCGGGCTGCCACCGTGTCCTCGTGTGTCGTAGCGGATCAGGCGGTGGCTTTTTGACAGCGCCTCGACCTGCGGGTCCCACATCTCCAGGGTGGTCCCCAGCGAATTGGAGAGGATCAAAGCAGGCGCAGCGGCATCCCCATCGACACAGACGCGGAACGTGCCGCGGGATGTGGCCAAGGGCGTTGGAAAGGAGGGGCTTGGTGGGGACATGGACTTCATCCTTCAAACACGTTCAGACACGTTCAAACATCGATCGAATGCAAGACAGCACACCGCCGTGCCGGCCGAAAGGCAGGCGAACAGTGTCGCCATTGAACACAGGCTCAGTCATGGGCCGTTCCACCGACTGAGGCCGGGCTGGGCGCGCAGGGGGCAATGGGGACGATGGGCAGGCCCACGATGTTTTCCAGCGCCTCCCGGCTGAGCCCCTCGACGGCGTCGATCAGCTGCAACCCATGGGGTGTACAGGCCAACGTCGCGAGGTCGGTGTAGACACGCTTCACGCAGGCCAGCCCCGTCAGGGGGTAGCTGCACTGCGCGACCAGCTTGCTCTGGCCCGACTTGCTCAGCAGGTCCATCATGACCCAGGTCTGCTTGGCGCCGATGGCCAGGTCCATGGCGCCGCCCACGGCAGGGATGGCGCCCGGCTCGCCGGTGCTCCAGTTGGCCAGGTCGCCCGTGGCCGACACCTGGAAGGCGCCCAGCACACAGATGTCGAGGTGGCCGCCACGCATCATGGCAAAGCTGTCGGCATGGTGAAAGAAGGCGCCGCCCGGCAGCAGGGTGACCGGCTGCTTGCCGGCGTTGATGAGGTCGTAGTCCTCCTGACCAGGGGCCGGTGCCGGGCCCATGCCCAGGATGCCGTTCTCGCTGTGCAGCACCACCTCGACACCTGCGGGCAGGTGATTGGCCACTTGGGTGGGCATGCCGATGCCCAGGTTGACATAGGCGCCGTCGAAGATGTCCTGGGCGACCCGCGCTGCGAGCTGATCCTTGGTGCGAGCTTGGTAGTCCATGTTCATGCTGCCTTCTTGAAGCCGCCAGCCTGCGTGGCAACGCGGTCGATCTGCACGATCTTGTTGACGAAGATCCCAGGCGTGACGATGGTTTCGGGATCCAGGGCGCCCAGTTCCACGATCTCGTGCACCGTGGCAATGGTGCGGCGTGCCGCCATGGCCATCACGGGGCCGAAGTTGCGCGCGGCCTGGCGATACACCAGGTTGCCCCAGCGGTCACCCGCCTCGGCCTTGATCAAAGCCACATCACCCCGGATCGGGTACTCGAGCACATGGTGTATGCCATCGATCTCGCGCGTTTCCCGGTCGCCCGCCAATTCGGTGCCGAAGCCGGTGGGGCAAAAGAAGGCCCCGATGCCCGCACCGGCCGCACGGATGCGTTCTGCCAGATTGCCCTGCGGAACAAGTTCTAGCTCCAGCTGGCCGGCCCGGTACAGGCCATCGAAGACCTGGCTGTCCGCCTGCCGCGGAAAGCTGCAGATGATCTTGCGCACCCGCCCGGTCTTGAGCAACGCGGCCAGACCGGTCTCGCCGTTGCCGGCGTTGTTGTTGACCACCGTGAGATCGCGTGCACCTTGCTCAATCAGGCCCTCGATCAACTCATTGGGAATGCCGGCCGTGCCGAAGCCCCCGATCAGGATGGTGGCCCCGTCGGGGATGCCGGCCATCGCCTCGGCCACCGAGTTGGCGATTTTGTTGATCATGAAAATCTGTCTTTCAAAGCAAGGATGGAAGAGGTCGCTGCAAAGCGTGGGCTCAGTTCAGCGCCACGCCAGAGGCCGTTACGGCCTTGGCTTGCGCAGCACGGCTGTGCTGGATGCAGAACACGGCCACCGCAGCGATCACGGCCGGCAAGGCGATGGCCAGAAAGTTCTTCTCCAGCGGCAAGGCCATGGCCACCAGGCTGCCGATGACGATCGGGGCCAGGATGGCACCGCTGCGCCCGACACCCGAGGCCCAGCCGATGCCGGTGGAACGCACAGCCATGGGGTAGTACTGACCGACGTAGGCATAGGTCACGATCTGGGTGCCGATGGTCGAAGCGCCGGCCAAGCCGACCAGAACAAACAACACCGAAGTGGGCACCGGATAGCCCAGCAGGGTGATCGACACCGCGGCCAGCAGGTACATGCCGACCAGCACGTACTTGATGGGAAAGCGGTCGGCCAGCCAGCCGCCACCGATGGCGCCGAACATGCCGCCGAAGTTCAGCACCAGCACAAAGGTCAGCGCCGAACCCAGGGTGTAGCCAGCCCCCGCCATCAACTTGGTCAGCCACGAGCTCAGGGCGTAGACCATGAACAGGCACATGAAAAAGGCCACCCAGAACATCACGGTGCTGAAGCCACGGCCCTCTTGGAACAGCTTGCCAATGGGGGCACTCGCATCGCGGTCTTGCTGCGGCAAGTCGAAGCAATCACCCGGCTGCGGCTGGAAGGCCGGATCGAGCTTCACGGCGATGGCCTGCAGCCGGGCCACCTGCTGGGTTTTGAT
Organism: Curvibacter sp. GW821-FHT01G03; assembly: GCF_059422285.1. NCBI lineage: Bacteria > Pseudomonadati > Pseudomonadota > Betaproteobacteria > Burkholderiales > Comamonadaceae > Curvibacter > Curvibacter sp. GW821-FHT01G03. The sequence goes on along the minus strand of NZ_JBWKWP010000017.1, from coordinate 12,638 downwards.
GAGAAAGGGCATGGACTCGGGCATGGCCTTCAAGACCACCGGGATCAGCAGCACCGGCAGGCCCGCGGCCAGGAACACCGAGGGCCAACCATAGCTCTCGATCAGCCCCTTGCCCACCACAGCCGCCAGCATGCCGCCCACGGCGTAACCGCTGAACATCAGCGTGACCATCGTGCTGCGGACCTTGCGGGGTGCGTACTCGGTCATCTGCGCCACCACGTTCGGCATCACGCCCCCAATGCCCAGCCCCGCCAGAAAGCGCATGACGCTGAAGGTCACCGGATCACTGCTGAAGCCCGCCGCTGCGGTGAACACGCTGAACAGGGCGATGCAGATCGCAATCGCCATCCGGCGCCCGATGCGATCGGCAACAGTGCCCAGGAAGATGGCGCCAAACATCATGCCGAACAGGGCTGAGCTGACCATGAAGCCCGCGTTGGTGGGGCTCACGCCCATCTGTTTCATGATCGAGGGCAAGGCAATGCCCGCCACGGCCAGGTCGTAGCCGTCAAAGATGATGATCAAGGCGCACCAGAGCAGCACGCCCCGGTGGAATCCGCTGAATCTGGCCTCGTCTGCCAGCTTGTGCAGGTCGATGTGTCTCATGGGTTGTCTCCGTTTTGTTGTTGTGGGGGTCAGCCCTGGTCGCCGCCGGCCACAGCCAAGACCGAGCCAGTGATGTAAGAAGACTCGTCGGACGCCAGGAACAGGATCGGGGCCACCTGTTCGTCGATGGTCCCGTAGCGGTGCATGAGGCTCGATTCCTTGGTCTGATCGATGACTCCCTGGTACCAGGCCGCCTCGGTGGCCGTGGGCTGGCTGGGAGCCGCCTGGTTGCGAGGCACGCGCCGTGGTGGGGCTTCGGTGCCGCCCGGGGCCGTGGCGTTGATGCGGATACCGTGCCGGGTGTGCTCCATCGCCAGGGAGGCCGTCAAGGCGTTCACGCCCCCCTTGGCAGCCGAGTACGGCACACGATGAACGCCCCGCGTGGCCACCGAGGACACGTTGACGATCACGCCCTGCCGGCGCTCCACCATGTGAGGCAAGACCGCCCGGCAGCACCACAGGGTTGGAAACAGCGAACGGCGGATCTCCGCTTCGATCTGCTGCTCTTCGTAGTGCTCGTAAGGCTTGGCCCAGATCGTGCCACCCACGTTGTTGATCAGCACATCGACGCGACCGAAATGGGCCAGACATTGCGCCACCGCGTGCTGCGCACCGGCATAGGTTTCGAGGTCGACCTGGGCCGAGGCAACCACCCCGCCGGCTGCGCGGATCTGCGCCACCACCTCATCGACGATGTCGGAGCGGTCCACCGCCAGCACCTGGGCGCCCTCGGCCGCAATGCGCAGCGCGACACCACGTCCGATGCCCTGGGCCGCGCCGGTCACCAGCACCACCTTGGCTTGAAAGCGTTGCGTCTTGCTCATGCGGCCACCGTCTGGTTGGGGGTGAACTTCTCATAGTGGAAGCTGGCGGGCTCGATGGCCTCGGCCCTGAAGTGCTTCTGCACCGCCTCCACCATCGGTGGTGGGCCGCACAGGTAGACATCGACATTGCCGCCGTGCAGTGCCTGCGCCGGCATGTGCTGGGTCACATAGCCCTGGCGCTCGTGCCGGGTCTGCGGGTCCGCCACACAGGTGCCAAAGGTGAACCCCGGGATGCGCCGCGCGTACTCGACGAGCCGATCCACCATGACCAGGTCCTGGTCGCGCGTGACGCCATAGATCAGGTGCACGGCTTGCTGGATGCCCTGCTCTGCCAGCACCTCGAGCATGGACAGGAAAGGCGCCAACCCGGTGCCGCCGGCCAGGAACAGCAAAGGCCGGGTCACGGCGCGCAGGTAGAAGCTGCCCAACGGGCCGCTCAGCTGCAGCGCCTGCCCTGCCTGGGCCGCCTCGAGCCAGCCGCTCATCAATCCCGCAGGCACCTGTTTGATCATGAAGCTCAGGCGCTGATGCCCTGGCGCAGAACTGAAGGAATACGCGCGGTGCTGGCCACTGCCGGGCACCTCGATGTTGACGTACTGCCCCGGCAGAAAGGCCGGGGCATCAGAGGCGACATCCAGCACCAGTTCGTAGGCGGCGTCACCAAAGGACGTGACCCCGCTCACCGTGGCAGCGAATCGAGCGGTGCCGGTCTTGCAGGCTGTCGATGGCACGGGCACGGCGATCACGCAGTCCGACGTCGGAACCATCTGGCAGGTCAGCACCAGGCCCTCGTCGGCCTCGTCCTGTGTCAACGCTTCTTCGATGTAGTCGTCGCCGAGCTCATAGCTGCCCGCTTCCGCGCGGCACTTGCAGGTTCCGCACACGCCGTCGGAGCAATCCATGGGCAGGTTGATGCGATGGCGAAAGGCGGCGTCCAGCACCTTCTCTTGGGCGCCGCACTCCACGAAGCGGGTCACCCCATCCTCGAAGTTCAAGGCGATGCGGTAGTTGTGGGTCATGTGGGTTCCCGCCTCTCAGATGTGATAGATGTCGACGACCTGGCTGATGTAGTCGTTCTTCAGCACGATCTTCTTGCGCTCAATCAGGTAGCCGGCGTCACCGCCCTGGCGCAGGGTCGCGTAGATCGTGCCGAAGTAGTGGTCGGTCGACTTGTAGCGGTGGCTGAGCGTGTGGAAGTTGTAGCGGATGTCCACGGCCCCACCCCGGTCTTCGAGCACCTCCACATTGGTGAGCATGTGGCTGGTGCGCGGCTCGGGCATGGAGGCGCTGGAGCGCTCGGTCTTGATGCGAAAGACCCGGTCTTCAAGCCCGTTGCGGTTCGGGTAGTAGATCAGCGAGATCTGGCTTTGCGGGTCGTCGGTGAGTTGGTCATCGTCGTCCCAGGCCGGCATCCAGTACGTCACGTCCGGGGCATACAAGGCCAGCCAGGCATCGAACTCGCGGTCATCCAGGTGCCTGGCCTCGCGGTACAGAAAGGTGCAGATGTCTGCGTAGTTCGCGATCATGACTTGGCTCCTTCACGTTCCTGTTGCAGCCCTTTTTTCATGGTCTTGGCCCAATACTCGTGCTGGCACACGAACAGGCCTTCGTCTTCGCTGCGCTCACCACTGATCAGCGGCTTCATGCCCATCTTGCTGGCGTTCTCATCCGGGCCGGCCACCCACAAGGGGGCACCGCGACTCAGGTCGTTCCAGGGGGCTGCCTTGCCTGCATAGCCGGTCTGGCAGGATCGGAACTCCTCCAGATCATCGGCCGTGCCCATGCCGGACACGTTGAAAAAGTCCTCGTACTGGCGGATGCGCAACGCACGGTCCTCGGCGCTCTCACCCTTGGGGCCAAAGCAATAGATGGTGACCTCGGTCTTGTCGACGCTGATGGGGCGCGTCACGCGGATCTGCGTGGAGAACTGGTCCATCAGGTACACATTGGGGTACAGGCACAGATTGCGCGTCTGGCTGACGATGAACTCGGCCCGGCTCTCACCCAGGCGCTGTTGAAGCTCCTCGCGGCGGTTGTAGACCGGGCGCACCTCGGGGTTCATGGTTTGGGTCCACAGCAGGATGTGGCCGTTCTCGAAGCCGTAGACACCGCCCACGCTCTTGCTCCAGCCATTGGCGTCGACCGCCTTGGTGCCGCCGTCGGCGCGACGGCCCATGGTGGCCGCGTAGTTCCAGTGCACGGAGCTGACGTGGTAGCCGTCACTGCCGTTTTCCATCTGCAGCTTCCAGTTGCCGTCGTAGGTATAGCTGGAGTTGCCGCGCAGCACCTCCAGGCCCTCGGGCGCCTGGTCGACGATCTGGTCGATGATGACCTTGGTCTCGCCCAGGTAGTCATCCAGCGAAGGCACATCGGCGTTCAGGCTGCCAAACAGAAAGCCCTTGTAGCTCTCGAAGCGCGCGACCTTTTTCAGGTCGTGCGAGCCTTGCTGGTTGAACTGCACCGGGTACTCGGTGGTCTTTTCGTCCTTGACCTTGAGCAGCTTGCCGGTGTTGTTGAAGGTCCAGCCATGGAAGGGGCAGGTGAAGCTGCCCTTGTTGCCGTGCTTTTTGCGGCACAGCATCGCACCGCGGTGCGCACAGGCATTGATCACGGCATTGAGCTGGCCATCCTTGCCACGCGTGATGACGATGGGCTGGCGACCGATGGTGGTCGTGAAGTAGTCGTTGATCTCGGGGATCTGGCTCTCATGAGCCAGGTAGACCCAGTTGCTCTCGAAGATGTGCTTCATCTCCAGCTCGAAAAGCGCAGGGTCGGTGAAGATGTCGCGACGGCAACGGAAGACGCCAGCATCTCGATCTTCCTGCAAGGCGTTGTCCAGCAGCTTTTCAACGTCGCCGTACTTGTCGGGGCTTGTGCTCGTGTTCATGGCTAGGTTTCTTTGGGGTGAGGTCATCCCCCACGACGAGCGTCGCGGCTTGCAGCAGGGGATGTGGGAGTGACTGCTGCGGCGGCGGCCTGCACCGCAGCACGATCACGCTCAGGCGGCCAGGCGGGGGCGGTCGACGATCTGGTTGTCAACGCCTTGGACCAGCGCGCTGAGGCGGATGTCAAAGACGATCTCGGCGAAGGGGCCGTTCAGCCCTTCTGCCTGGATGCTGGCCGCATCCGTGCGCTCGACCAGCGGAGGAACCAGGCCTTCGCGGGTGGCGTAAGCAAAGTCATCGAAGACCAGCGGATCACCGTCGATGTTGATTTGCGTGGTCAGCTTGCGATGACCTTCGGCCGTGACGAAGAAGTGGATGTGCGCCGGTCGATTGCCGTGACGGCCCAGCTGGTTCAGCAGGGCCTGCGTCGGGCCATCAGGCGGGCAGCCGTAACCCACGGGCACGATGCTCTGGAATTTGTAGCGGCCCTGTGCATCGGTGACGATGGTGCGGCGCATGTTGAACGGGCGCTGCTCGCCAGTGGGATCAAAGTGCGAATAGAAGCCCTTGGTGTTGGCGTGCCAGACCTCGACCGTGGCATTGGGCACCGGCTGGCCGTCGGCGCCGTAGACCGTGCCGTGCATGATCAGGGTGTGGCCCTTGGCATCGCTGCCGTCATCGAGGCGGGCAAAGCCCTTTTCCACCGGAGCGCCAGCCACGTACAGCGGGCCCTCGATGGTCCGCGGCGTGCCATTCTCGACGCCCAGTGCGGCATCTTCTGCATCCATGCGCATGTCAAAGTAGCGGTCCAGCCCCAGGCCGGGCGACAGCAGACCGGCCTCGCCGCGTGCGCCAAGCTGATTCAGGTAGGCCATGCCGGCCCAGTATTCGTCCGAGGTGATGTCCAGGTCTTCGATGGCCTTGAACAGGTCAGAAAGGATGCGGAACACGATTCGCTTGGTGCGGGGGTTGCCGCCGTTCTGGTCCAGGCCGCTGGCCAGGCGCAGGAAATCCTGAACTTCCTGGGTTTTGAAAATTTGAACACTCATCGCAGTCTCCGTTGGGTAGGGGTTTGAAAGGGGTCAGGTGGGCCGCGCTCTGGGGCGCCAGGTCCCGTCAGCTCAGCGGCGCGGCGGCAGGGCCGACCGTTGTGCGGGTCCGGTCGCGGCGGAAGTGCTGGACACGGTCCTCGTCCAACGCGATGCCCAGCCCGGGCAGCGCAGGCACGGTGAGGTGGAAATCCTGGTACTCGAGCGGCTGGGCCAGGATCTCCTCGGTCAGCAGCAGGGGGCCGAACAGTTCGGTGCCCCAGCGCAGCTCGCGGAAGGTGGAGAACACATGGGCCGAGGCCATCGTGCCCACGGCGCCTTCCAGCATGGTGCCGCCGTACAGGTCGATGTGGGCCGCCTCGGCAATCGCTGCCACATGCTGGGCCGCCTGCAGCCCGCCGGACTGCTCGATCTTGATGGCGAAAACATTGGCACCGGCCACGCGGGCCAGAGCAAAGGCGGTCTCCGGCCCCATCAGGGATTCATCGGCCATCAACGCGATCGGGTACTTGCCTGTGAGGCGAGCCAGGGCATCCACGCTGGCCACCGGCTGCTCGACCAGCTCACAGCCCGCATCGACCAGGCCTGCCAGACCATGCTGGGCGTCCAGCTCGCTCCAGGCCATGTTCACGTCCACGCGCACCGAGGCCTGGTCGCCCAGCGCCTTCTTGATCGCGGCAACGTGCGCAACGTCCTCGCGTACCGGACGGCGGCCGATCTTGAGCTTGAAAATCTGATGCCGGCGCAGTTGCAGCATGCGCTGCGCTTCGTCGATGTCACGACCGGTGTCGCCAGAGGCCAGGGTCCAGGCCACCGGCAGGCGATCCCGCAGGCGGCCGCCCAGCAGTTCTGACACCGGCAGGCCGGTGCGGTGGCCCAACGCGTCGAACAGCGCGGTCTCGACCGCACACTTGGCAAATCGGTTGTCGCGGATGGCGACGTTCAGGCGGGCCATCAAGGCGGCCACGCGGTTGGCATCGGCACCGATGAGCTGGGGTGCAAAGTAGGTGTCGATGGCCAGCTTCATCCCCTCGGGCGACTCGGCGCCATAGGCCAGACCTCCGATGGTGGTGCCTTCGCCAATGCCCACCGTGCCATCCGAGCAGCGGATGCGTACCAGCATCAGCGTCTGGCCGTTCATGACGGCCATCGACAGTTTGTGAGGACGGATCGTGGGCAAATCGACCAGCATCGTCTCGACACGTTCGATGACCACGGGGCCGGCGGCGGCTGTTGGGCGGGCGGTGTTTTGCATAGCCCGTATTGGACGGAAACAGGCCGTTCAAGGCCAACACCATATTCATCTAATACGATACCTATTAGGTATGATCACCATGCTTTTTATTGAAAAACAAGCACTTACATCAACAGTATCCCAACCGGCTATGGTTTTCCCCTATGGATCTGCGCCAACTCAGGTATTTTGTGGCGGTAGCCACCACCCGCAACTTCACACGTGCGGCCGAGCAGATGCACATCGCTCAGCCACCGTTGAGCCGGCAGATCCAGCAGCTTGAAGAGGAACTGGGCGTCCAACTCATCCAGCGCAACAGCCGTCCGTTGCGGCTCACCGAGGCGGGCAGGTTGTTCTACGAACAGTCGCTGCAGGTGCTGCACCGGGTCGATCAGATGAAAAGCACGGCACGGCAGGCCGGGCGCGACCACCGACAGTCGATCACGATCGGCTACGTGCCAACCACGCTGTACGGCGGTCTGCCGATGCTGGTGCGGATCTTTCGCCGCCGCTACCCCGACACCGATGTGCATCTGGTCGACCTGGGCTCGATCCAGCAGATCAGCGAACTCAAGTCGGGCCGCATCGACCTGGGGCTGGGGCGCCTGCGCAGCCATGACACCTCGGTGGCACGCAGGGTGCTGCGCGAGGAACGGCTGGTGCTGGCCATCCCGCCGGCCTGGCCGCTGGCCGCCGAGAGCGGGCCGGTCCCGCTGCATGAGCTCGATGGCCTGCCCATGCTGGTGTTCCCCAAAGAGCCCCGCCCCAGTTTTGCAGACCATGTGCTGGGCCTGTTGCACGAGAAAGGCGTGAAGCTGGCCGAGGTGCACGAAGTGCGAGAGCTACACACCGCACTGGGCCTGGTCGCGGCCGAGGTGGGCTTGTGCATTGTGCCGGCGGCGGCGCGCCTGCGCTCTGATCTGGTCTATCGGCTGATCGCCGACGAGACCGCCACCTCGCCCATCATCCTGAGCCATCGCCTCAACGATGACTCGTGGTACATCGGGGCCGTCAAGCAGCTCATCGCGGAGATGTACGCCCAAAACCCGCCCTGGCTGGACTTTCAGACCAACGCCTTTCCATCGGATCTGACAACCGGTGGCGAGCTGAAGCTCGACCGGGATAGCGCCACGCTCAAGCAAGACCGCGGCAGCCAAGCCCACGGACAGGATCAGGCAGCGGGCGTCAGCGATCCAAAGCGCTAGGCCGCCGTTCACGCCGCCATCCATCAAAAAGTCGCTGCCGGCGATGAAGCTGCCGGCTGGGCCCCTCATCTTCATCATCGATTTTTTTCAGAAAGCAGGCCCTGAAAGCAGCCTGGCTCAGGATGCCGGGCGCTGCTGATATTGCGCGTCGGTCACGGCCTCCAGCCAGTCGGCGGCACTGCCGTGCAGGACCTCGGTGATCGCCGTGTGGGTCATGGCGCTGTCGGGGGCCGCCCCATGCCAATGCTTGGCATGGGGCGGGATGTGCACCACGTCACCGACGCGGATCTCTTCCACCGGGCCACCCCAGCGCTGGATGCGGCCGACGCCGGCCGTGACGATCAAGGTCTGGCCCAGCGGGTGGCTGTGCCAGTGGGTGCGAGCGCCGGGATTGAAAGTGACCGCGCCGGCCGAACTGCGCTCTTCGCCACTGGGCACTTGCAGCATCTCGACGCTGACACGGCCAGTGAAATACTGCTCAGGGGCCGCATTGACAGGGCGGTGGCCCGCTCGGGTGATCTGCAGACCGGTGTCGGCGGCCAAGGCCGTATCGGGCGCGGCCTGGGGCAGGCCGCCAGCGGTGAAGAGAGGGTTCATGGGGTGTTCCTTGAAAGGGTTGGAGGTGATCAACGCCCGACACGAGCGGCCAGTTGCACAGGATAACGGGCGCCCTGCACAGGAATGCGTTCCAGCACCTCGGCGGTGTCGGAGAAGGTCACGCCACGCTCGATCGCCTGCCGGATCAGTTGCACGGCAGTCACGCGATCGACACCGGGTCCGTCGCCGAGGCCCATGCAGCCCAGGCCAAGGGCCGAGACTTGAAGGCCACTGCGGCCCGATTGACCATGTTTCATGAGGCGTCCTTTCTGAAGCCGTGCGATGTCAGTACCACCGGGTCATGGCCCCTGGCGGCGCGCTTTTGAAGCACAAACAGCAGCACCGTGACCAGCGACAGCGCCAGCAAAACCGCACTGCCGCCCAGGCAATTGGCCACCCGATGGGCCAGGTCGACCTTGCTGTCCGTGACGGAGCCCGTGCCTGGGTGGGCGCTGCCCGAAAACACCACGACCAGCCAAGCCAGGCCGAGCGAGCCGCCCAACTGGTGCGCGGCATTGACCAGGCCAGAGGCCGCACCAGCGTCCTGGGCTCGCACGCCGGCCACTCCGGCGATGGTCAAGGGGCTGAGCGTCAGCCCCTGGCCCACCCCCAGCACCACCATGGGCCAGGCCACATTGGCCAGATAGCTGCCCTGGGGACCGAGCTGCGCCAGCCACGCCATGCCCAGCACCCCTTGCAGGTATTGGGTCAGGTAGAACCAGAAGCCGATCACGCCGGCCAAGAACAAGACCCGGGCAGCATAAGCCCCCGAGCGCACGCGGCTGTCAAAAAGCCGCAGCGGCAACAGAGGTTCTGCGGCACGGGCCTCATGGACGATGAAGCCGATCAGCAGCAGCCCCCCCAAACCCAGCGGACCCCAGCTGTGGGCCGACAGCCAGGTGGTCTCCGGCGCCTCGACCAGGCCATACACCAGGGCCAGCATGCCCAGGGTGGACAACAAGGCGCCGGCCAGACATTGACAAGGCCCGGCACTGAGGCACCAAGCGCCCCCTGCGGACACGGTCAGCGCCAACTGACCTGCGCCATGAGCATGTAGCCCGCGCCATAGACGGTCTTGATGATTTTCGGGTTCTGTGGATCGGCTTCGAGCTTTCTGCGAATGCGCGAGATTCGGACGTCGATGGTGCGGTCAGCGGGCGACAGGTCGCGCTGGGCCAGCAAATGCTCGCGATTCAGGATCTGGTGGGGCCGCAACAGAAAGGCACGCAGCACCTCCGCCTCGGCCACGCCCAACAAGTGGGTGGCGCCATCGCTGCCCGTCAGGGTGTTGGACGACGCATCGAAAATCCAGCCTGCAAAGTGCGCATGACGCGCGGACTCTGCCCCCGGCGACGGGGCTCGGCGGCGACGCAGGATGCTGCGCACCCGGGCCACCAGCTCGCGCGGCTCGAAGGGCTTGACCACGTAATCGTCGGCACCCAGCTCCAGCCCCATGACCCGGTCGATCATGTGGCCGCGCCCGGTCAGGACGAGCAAGCCGCAACTGGACTGCAGGCTGATCTGTCGCAGCAGCTCGATGCCATCGATGTCAGGCAAACCGAGGTCGACGATGCACAGATCGGCGGATTCCTGTTTCAAGCGCCGCAGCACCGAGCTGCCATTGCGAAACCACTCGGTGGCAAAGCCGAACTCGGCCAGGCTGCGGGTCACGATCTGGGCCACGGCCTCGTCGTCTTCGATGACGTAGATCAGGGGCTGGGTCGGGCTGCCTGATGCTGGTTTCACCGGGCGCGTCATGCGCCGATCTCCCGCAACGCGGCACTGAGCTCGGCCTTGCCAAAGGGCTTGGCCAACAAAGGGGTGTCCAGAGGCCCTTCGGATTCTGCGGCGTACCCGCTCATCAATAGGATGTGCGCCACCTCGCCGGATCGTCGGGCATACCGGGCCAACTCCCGGCCATCAATGGCCCCGGGCATCACGATATCGGACAGCAACAACTGGATGTTGGGCGTCTGATCCAGGATGTCCTGGGCTTCTGCTCCGTTCTCGGCCTCCAGCACCGCGTAGCCCAGGTCAAGCAACAGGCGGCGCACCGTGACCCGGACCTGAACATCATCATCGACCAGCAAGGCCAACCCGGCCTGGGTCGGCGGCAACACGAGCGGCGCGGGGTCCAAGGCTTGCGCCACCGCATCAGGCGGTGCCTGCGGCAGCCAGAGGCTGACACAGCAGCCTTTGCCAGGACTGCTCTGGATGTCAATGCCGCCACCACTTTGCCGCACAAAGCCGTAGACCATCGACAGCCCCAGGCCCGTGCCCTGCCCTGCCGATTTGGTGGTGAAGAAGGGCTCGAACACGCGGGCCCGGGTGCTGGCATCCATGCCACAGCCGTTGTCACTGACCTGCAGGCAGGCGTAGGCACCAGGCTCCAGCCCCAAATGCGAGGCCTGAAGCCCATCGAGTTGTTGGTGCGTGCTGCGCACCTCGATGCGTCCGTGCCCGGCGGTGGCATCGTGGGCGTTGAGGATGAGGTTCAACAAGGAGTTCTGCAACTGCTGGGGATCAACCGACACCATGATCGGCGCCGGGCTCACCTGGGTCACCAGTTGCTGCGTGCTGGGCAAGGTGTGCTTGACCAGATCTTGCACCCCACCCACCAAGGGGTTCAGATCGACGATCCGTGCCTCAATGGCTTGCTTGCGCGAAAAAGTCAGCAAGCCCCGGATCAGCTTGGTGCCGCGGCGCACCGCCTCGATGGCTGGCTGGATGTACTCGCCCACGTGGGCCTGTGCCGGCGCCTGCTCCGCCAGTGCTGTGAGGTTGCCCAGCACGACCATGAGAATGTTGTTGAAGTCGTGCGCCAGGCCTCCGGTCAGCTGCCCCAAGGCCTCCATCTTCTGGGCCTGGACCAGCAACTCCTGGGCGCGCCTCTCTTCGGTGATGTCGAAGGTCAATTCGAAACAGCCGATCACCTGCGCATCGGCATTCAACTCGGGGATCAGCGTGGTCCGGGCCATCAAGGTTCGCCCGTCAATGGTGTGGATGTGGTACTCGAACGTGACCGGCCTGCCCTGGAGGGCCTGGGCCACATTGGGTTTGATCTGGGTGTAGGTCTCCAGGCCCAGGAACTCGCGGGCACTGACCTTTTCAGGTTGGCTGGGGTCCAGGCCAAACCAATCCTGGTAACCCCGGTTGATGAAGCGGTAATTGCGATGCTGGTCAAAGTACGCCACCAGCGCAGGGATCGAGTCGGTGATCAGGCGCATCTGCGCCTCGCTGCGGCGCAGCTCGATGGTTCGCTCTGCGACGCGGGTCTCCAGCAATGCGTTTTGATCGCGCATCATCTGCTCGGCACTGCGCTGCTCGGTGACGTCGGTGTACACGGTCAGAAATCCGTGCCCCGGCACACTCACGCCAGTGACCCGCAGCACGGCGCCTGAAGGCGTCACGTGCTCCAGCGAATGAGGCTCACCACGCCGCGCCACACGCAAGCGCTCCTGGATCAGGGCCTCGACATCGCCACCCCCCTCATCGTGTCGGGCCGCGTTGAAGCGAATCACCGCCTCCAGCGGGCTGCCCCGCTGAACCAGGGCCGGGGGCAGGTCCAGCAGACGCAGAAAGGCCTCGTTCCAGGCCAGCAAGTGCAGGTCATCATCCACCAGGGTGAAACCTTGCTCGACCCGGCTCAGAGCGGCATACAAGGGCGTCGAGCGTTCCGCAGGGCGGATGGGCTCGACAGGGAACAGCGAACTCAAGAGCATCTCCTGCGCAGTTGAAATGCGTGCCGGCGGAATTGTAGGAGCAAGGCACGGGGCCGGGTTTGCATGCAAACATTCGTCACATTTGCCCAAAACTGCTGCAAACATGTTCTGTGAAGATCCTGCCCAAAAGCAGGAGACCCATGAACGAGCAGCGCGGCCACCCCATTGAAGACCCGAAGGTGAGCAGGCAGGCCGCCTTCGCCAAGCCCCTCACCGAATCCGCCATCGTGCGGCTTGCCGGTGTTTCGGGTGGCCACAGCGCCGCATTTGCACACCTATTTGCGCACCTGTCCGGTCTGGTCACAGGGTGCACCCCCCCATCACAGTCAAGTCCGTGGACCTCAAACAAGCCGGGGCGTGCCGCAAACGGCCTGTGACGTGAACAACACGCGGGTGCATGACGGCAAAGCCAAGGCCATGCCCCCGTTCAGCGAACGCAAAAAACCCAACAACAGGAGCCATGAAATGAAGATTCTCGTCCCCGTCAAACGCGTGGTGGACTACAACGTGAAGGTT